>JAITDQ010000318.1 GCA_031282485.1 Tannerella sp.
CCCTCAATCGTGCCGGATTTGTTTTATTTTTTGTTTCTTTGCATGAAGAAATTTAATTATAACATCGTTATGAAGGAAAAAATATTACTTGTTATCTGCGTTTCGCTGCTCTCCGGCAGCGGAACGGCTCTTTATGCATGTACAGGACTGCTGGTGGGAAAAAAAGCATCGACAGACGGCTCGGTTATGATTTCGTATGCGGCGGATTCGCATACGCTGTATGGCGAAATGTATCACTGGCCTGCCGCCAAATGGCCGGCAGGCGCATGGCTTGAGGTGAAGGAATGGGACAGCGGGAAACCGCTCGGACGGATTCCGCAGACGGAAGAAACTTACGCCGTCGTGGGAAACATGAACGAATACCAGGTCGCCATTACCGAAAGCACGTGGGGCGGACGGCCGGAACTCGTCGATACGACAGGCATCATCGACTACGGAAGCCTGATTTACATCGCCCTCCAACGCTCCAAATCAGCGCGTGAGGCAATCAAAATCATGACCGGCCTCGTCGCCGGATACGGTTACCGCAGCAGCGGCGAAACGTTTTCGATAGCCGACAAAAACGAAGCATGGGTAATGGAAATGATCGGGAAAGGCCCCGGAAAGAAAGGCGCCGTATGGGTCGCCATACGCATCCCCGACAACTGCATCTCGGCGCACGCCAACCAGTCGCGCATACAGCAAATCCCGTTCGACGACAGCGAAAACTGCATCTATTCCCCCGACGTCGTTTCCCTCGCACGCGAAAAAGGCTACTTTACGGGAAAAGACCGGGATTTCAGTTTTGCCAACGCTTACAATCCGTACGACTTCGGAGGCCTGCGCGCCTGTGAAGCGCGTGTCTGGTCGTTTTTCCGCAAATATGATCCATCCATGGACAGGTACGAAAAATTCATCAAAGGCGACGTAAACGAAAAACCGATGCCGCTGTACATCAAACCCAACCGCAAACTCTCGGTGCAGGACGTCCAGAACGGAATGCGCGACCATTTCGAAGGAACAGACCTCGACATGACAAAAGACGCCGGCGCCGGTCCCTACAAAGTCCCCTACCGCTGGCGCCCGATGTCGTTCACCGTCGACGGGAAAACATACATCAACGAACGCGCGATAGCCACGCAACAGACCGGTTTTGTAATCGTTCCGCAGATGCGAAACTGGCTGCCGGACGAAATAGGCGGCATTCTCTGGTTCGGCGTCGACGATGCCGACATGGCCGTTTTCACGCCGGTTTACAGCTCTTCGCTCGCCGTTCCCGAATGTTACCGCGCCGGCAATGGCGACATGTACAATTTCTCATGGACTTCGGCTTTCTGGATTCATAACTGGGTGGCCAACATGGCTTACGGCAAATACCGTTTCATGATAGAAGACATCCGCAAAGTGCAGCAGGAACTCGAAAACGGCTACAAAAACATGATTCCCGTCATTGACCGGACGGCAAAAGACATGTACGACATAGACCCCGCCGAAGCGCGTAAATTCCTGACTTGGTTCAGCACTTCGACCGCCGACAACGCAACGGAACGCTGGAAACGCCTCGGCGAATACCTGCTCGTTAAATACATCGACGGAAACGTAAAGAAAGAAGAAAACGGCCGGTTCAAACGTAACCCGTACGGCATACCCGTTTCACCCGATTTTCCGGGATATGACGAGGATTTTTATCGCAGGATAGTAGAAAGCGCCGGCGAGAGATTAATGGAAAAATAAAACACATATATCTTTTAATTTTTAATTTTTAATTTATGAAAAGGTTAGTATTATTGACAGTATGTATGTTTTCCTTTGCCGCAGCCTGTTTTGCGCAGCGGGGAAACATCAGGTACAAAGGAGAAAAAGGCATTTCTTCGACAGGAGTAATGCTTGGATATGCAGTCGACAACAAGTCGGCGCTTATCGGCGTCGATTACAGGTATAACATCCTTGACCGGCTGCGTTTAGCCCCGTCAGTCCTGTATTCATTAAAAAATAATGATTTAGACACATGGTATGTAAATGCGGATGCGCATTATCTGGCACGTATCACGGAACGGATAACGATATACCCCGTCGGCGGAATAGGATTTTCCGTATGGAATACGAAAAACATCCTCATTCACCCGCTGGAAGAACTCCCTGAACCCGAAGTTGAAACCAGAGCCGAATCCGAAACCGAATCCGACGCCGAAACCCCCAAAGAAACCGAAACGAAAATGCGTCTTGGCCTGAATCTCGGTTTCGGAGGAGAGATGCGCGTTACGAAAGATATCATTATCGGAGCGGAATTCAGATATAATCTTACAAGCGAGAGAATATACGACCAAGCTATGTTTTTAGCGCGTGCCGCGTATTATTTCTGACAGGAAACGGACAAATGACTAAAACGAAGTCTGTATACGTTTGTTCCGAATGTGGGGCCGAATCGCTCAAGTGGACGGGGAAATGTCCTTCCTGCGGGGCATGGAATACGTATGTCGAGGAGATTGTAAAAAAAGAATCCGCCTCACAGAAGGCTATTCCCGGTCTGGAGCGAGGTAACACGAAACCGCAGCTTCTGCGTGACGTGACATCCGAAGGCGAAGTCCGCGTGGATTTGCATGACGCCGAACTGAACCGTGTGCTCGGAGGCGGCCTCGTGAAAGGTTCGCTTGTCCTTATCGGCGGCGAACCGGGTATCGGCAAATCTACGCTGGTGCTGCAAACCGTGCTGCGGTCAAAAGGACTGCGCGCCATGTACGTGTCCGGCGAAGAAAGTGCGCAGCAATTGAAAATGCGTGCCGACCGCCTCTCGGAAGACGGCGATAACACGGATAACTGCTACGTTCTCTGTGAAATAAACCTTGAACAGATTTTTGTGCATGCGCACAACCTGCAGCCGGACTTGCTGATAATAGATTCCATACAGACAATGTTTACGGAAACAGTCGACACATCGCCGGGAACCGTCACGCAGATTCGCGAATGTAGCGTTTCGATCCTGAAATACGCAAAAGAAACGGGCACACCCGTGCTGCTGATCGGGCATATCAATAAGGAAGGAAGCATTGCCGGACCGAAAGTGCTGGAACACATTGTCGATACGGTACTCCAGTTCGAAGGCGACCAGCATTATATGTATCGCATCCTGCGCAGTATAAAGAACAGGTTTGGCAGCACCTCGGAGCTTGGGATTTATGAGATGCGGCAGAGCGGCCTTCGCCAGGTCAACAACCCGTCGGAACTGTTGCTCACCGAAAACCGCGAAGGCTTGAGCGGAATAGCTATTGCAGCGGCGATAGAAGGCGCCCGTCCGTTTTTAATAGAGACGCAGTCGCTCGTAAGTTCCGCCGTCTACGGGACGCCGCAACACAGCTCAACCGGTTTCGACATCCGCCGGATGAACATGCTGCTCGCCGTCCTTGAAAAACGCGCCGGATTCAAACTTGCACAGAAAGATGTCTTCCTGAACATTGCCGGCGGTTTGCGGGTGAACGACCCGGCGATAGACTTGTCGGTCATAAGCGCCGTATTATCGTCGAGCCTCGATATTTCCATTGACCGCGGCACATGCATGGCCGGCGAAGTCGGCCTCTCCGGCGAGATACGCCCCGTAACCCGCATCGAACAGCGCATCCAGGAAGCCGAAAAACTCGGTTTCCCACGCATCATAATCCCCGTCATGAAAGGCCTCGACAGGCTTAAAACAAGGATAGAACTAATAAAAGTAAAAAAAGTCGAAGAAGCATTCCGTGAGCTTTTCGGATAAAAGTCATGGTACTTATTTTTTATATTCCCGGAAAAAAATTACCTTTGTAACAAATTTGTTAATATGGAAGATAGGGAAAAAACATATAACGAATGGATTTTGCAATCTGATTACGATTTGGAAACAGCATCTCATCTGTTGGATACACATCGTAATGTCTATTGCATTTTCATGTGTCATCTTTGTTTGGAAAAAGCATTGAAGTCTCTGTACATAAATTATCTGGATCAAATTCCTCCCAAAATTCATAGCTTATTATATTTTGTAGATAAACTAAATATTGAAATGAAAGAAGAAAACTTGTTATTTATAAGTAAAATGGATGATCTTTCGATAATCACAAGATATCCTGAAGATTTAAGAAAAATGATTTCGCTATTTTCAGATGTTTATACAAAGGATATTTTAAATCAAACAAAATTAATACAACAATGGATAAAGGAGCTATTAATCTAAACAGGAAAAAGGTCGATATTGTAATCAGGGATATTCATGAATCGTTGAAAAATAACGGTTTGAAAGATCATCATATTGCATTATTCGGATCTTTTTATAAAGGAAATATCCACGAAGACAGTGATATAGATATGATAATAATATCTAAATCATTCGAGGGTAAAACGCTTTTTGACAGGATTGATTTAATTCAGAAAGCAAAAAGAGAGGTTGTTAAAAAACATATAGTACCAATTGATATTCTTTTGAAAACCCCCGAAGAATACGAATATTTAAAAAGAAATTTTGTTGATTCCGAAATAGTCATATAGTGTGCAGGATTCAAGTATGCGCAAAAAAATATGGTAAAAGAACTCCAATTACGAATATTACCGGAAGAAGCGGTAAATGAACAATCTTTACGCCGCGTTGTTTGTCGTGAGACGGGTGAGAACCCGGAATCGGTGAATGCCGTGCGCGTGTTGAAACGTTCGATCGATGCGCGGCAACGGACGGTTTTTGTGAATGTGACGCTGAGGGTTTTTATTCGTGAAGAACCTGCGGAGGACGAGTATATAACGATTGAATATAAAGACGTTTCGGACGGTAAGCCGGTGGTGGTAGTCGGCGCCGGGCCGGCGGGTCTGTTTGCTGCGCTTCGCCTGATAGAACTTGGCCTCCGGCCTGTTGTTATCGAACGTGGAAAAAATGTACGCGACAGAAAAAAAGATATAGCGCTGATAAGTCGCGAACATTTTGTTCATCCGGAATCCAATTATTGCTTTGGCGAAGGCGGGGCGGGCGCTTACTCCGACGGGAAACTTTATACGCGGAGTAAAAAGAGAGGCTCTGTCGACAGAATACTGAATATTTTTTGTCAGCATGGCGCGAGCGTATCCATTCTTTCGGACGCACATCCGCATATCGGAACGGACAAACTGCCTCGTGTGATTGAGAATATGCGGAACCGGATTCTTCATTCGGGTGGCGAGGTGTGCTTTGAAACATGTATGGATTCGCTGATTATAAGGAATGATGAGGTTATCGGCGTTCATACGCGTGACGGTCGCGCGTTCATGGGGCCGGTGATCCTCGCAACAGGACACTCCGCACGGGACGTTTACCGTTATTTCGCATCGCAGCATATTGCGATAGAGGCCAAAGGAATCGCAGCCGGCGTCCGCCTCGAACATCCGCAGACGCTTATCGACCGGATACGTTACCACAGTAAAGACGGGCGCGGGAAATATCTCCCCGCAGCGGAATACGGTTTTGTGACGCAATCGGCCGGCAGAGGCGTTTATTCGTTCTGCATGTGTCCCGGAGGATTTGTCGTGCCGGCCGCAAGCAGCCCGGAAGAGGTCGTTGTAAACGGTATGTCTCCGTCAAATCGCGGTTCGCAATGGGCAAATGCCGGTATGGTCGTAGAAATTCGCCCGGAAGATTTGCCGGATATGACCGGTCCGGCATCCTTTTTTTCGGATCAGGCTTTGCCGGCTGTATCCGACCGGTTGCCCATACCTTTGTCCGTGATGCATTTTCAGGAACAGTTAGAGCGGATATGCCGGTTTCAGGGAGGAATGACGCAGACCGCTCCCGCACAACGAATGGTAGACTTTGTGCAAAAGCGCAATTCGCCGGATCTGCCCGTATCGTCATATACTCCCGGATTGCAGGCTTCACCGTTACACGACTGGATGCCTGAGTTTATCACATCACGTCTGCGCGAAGGCTTTCGTCAATTCGATAAAATTTCCCGCGGCTTCCTGACAAACGAAGCCGTTATGATTGGCGTAGAAACGCGCACATCGTCTCCCGTCCGTATCCTGAGAGACCGGGAAACGATGCAACATGTCACACTGAAAGGATTATACCCCTGCGGCGAAGGTGCCGGCTACGCCGGAGGAATCGTCTCCGCAGCAATAGACGGCGAACTCTGCGCAGAGCAGGCCGCCCGCCTTTTGCGGCACTGAACAGCCGTATATTTATTTGACTTCGTCGATTTAAAAATTCGCATCCCTTAAATGAATAATGTCTGAACCTTGATTAACATGGTTCAGACAGTTTATTGAACTGTTCGAACCGAAATTGTATTTAACCCACATTGCAGTTTATGAACTATTAATTTCCTTATTGTCTGCGATATAATTTTTTTCGAGTGTCGATTTGGTACCGTACGGATTTTTCCGGTTTGATGGACTGTGTACCCACACCTGCCGCAAGTCAAGGTCTGTCTTCAATACGGAAAAGGTATATTCTACTTCCCTGATTACGCTGTATATCATCCACATTGCTGCTTCGTCCCGGTTCTTCAGGGAGGTTCCGAGAAAATAAACACCTAATTCACGACTGTTTTC
>JAITDQ010000327.1 GCA_031282485.1 Tannerella sp.
TTTCGCTACTTTTTTACTACTTTTTTCATGTATGGAGACAACATCAAACAATTTATTTACAGCGTATTAATTATGCAGGCGACTACTTTTTGAATTACAGATAAACAGGAATGTTTTCACATTGTTTATATTTGCGTAGAATTTTATATTAATAATGACTTAAAAATGAGAGCATGAGAAGGTTTTTTAAAACTATGTCTTTAATTTGTTTAATGTTTTCGATAATGTTTTCGGTGTCCGGTTATTCGCAGGATGGTATAACAGTCAGAGGGACAGTGACTGATGCGAACACGGGAGAAGCGCTGGTTGGCGTCTATGTCACCAATCAGGCGGATTCCGGGAGCGGAACCATTACAGATTCGAAAGGACAATTTACGTTAAATGTTCCGCAAGGGACGAATTTGTTGTTTTCATATATCGGGTACGAGCTGGCGACGTTTGCAGCCTCTCCCGAGATGAATGTACAGTTGCAGGAATCGGTTAATTTACTGGACGATGTAGTAGTCATAGGCTATGGCGTTCAGCGCAAAGGCGATTTGACCACTGCAATTTCATCGGTTTCGACCGAAGATATCGAACGCAGACCTGTTGTTTCGGCAGGACAGGCGATTCAGGGCAAAGCGGCGGGAGTGATGGTTATCCAGCCTAATGGCTCGCCGGGAGCGGATTTGACAATACGGGTACGTGGAACGACCTCGTTTAATGCGAGTAACGACCCACTGTATGTAGTCGATGGCGTTCCGGTCGATAACATTAATTTTCTGTCGCCGCGGGACATTTCCGATATCCAGATTATGAAAGATGCTTCGTCGGCAGCCATTTACGGGTCGAGAGCGGCTAACGGAGTAATACTTATTACTACGAAGTCGGGAACGGCAAAAGAATCGAAGATCACTTTTAATGCGCAATATGGCGTCAACAGCGTGTCGAACAGGATTCAATCGTTGAATGCCGCCGACTACAAAGCGCTGATGGATGAAATCAGACCCGGAGCGATTCCCGACGGCACAACCGACCAAATCGACTGGTTCAATGAAGTTTACCGTACCGGAATAACGCAGAACTATCAATTTTCGGTAGCCGACGGTAACGACAGATTAAACTATTATCTTTCTGCCGGTTATTTAGATGAAAAAGGAGTACTTAACGCCGCATTTTTCAAACGTTATTCGTTCAGGGCGAACGTCGGCAATCAGGTGCGTAAATGGCTGAATGTAAATGCCAACATTGCGTATTCCGAAAATCAGAAAAACGGAATCACAACCGGACAAGGCTCCAATCGCGGCGGAGTGGTGCTGGCTGTAGTAAATCTTCCGACGAGTATTCCCGCCAGAGACGAGCATGGTTTATACAACCGTACATTTTACGGGCAAAATATCACCAATCCTCTGGAAGCCCTCGAAAACGGTAAAAACAACAAAGACAGGGAAAACAGAATAATAGCGTCGGGAAACGCAACGATTACTTTTATGCCCGATTTCACTTACAAATCGTCGTTTACCTTAGACAGAAAGAACTTTCTGCAAACAGGGTTCACGCCTCCGGTACATGCCGACGACCGCGACGACTGGGGTAATGGTTGGGATAACCGTAATATGAATACGGTCTTAGTCTTCGACAACGTGTTGAATTACAGTAAAACAATCAACCGGCACACTTTTGGCGTTATGGCGGGCGCATCGTGGACAAGTTCCGATTATACAAACAGTTGGATAAAAGGCGAAGATTATATTAGCGGTGAAATACAAACGCTCAACGCCGCCAACAAAATCGTGTGGAACGACACGGGAACAGGCGCGTCACAATGGGCTATAATGTCGTATTTTGGAAGAATAACCTACAATTTCGACAGTAAATATCTTGTCACCGCGAATATCCGTACCGATGGTTCGTCGAAACTGCATCCCGATTATCGATGGGGTACATTTCCTTCATTTTCTGCTGCATGGCGTATTTCGTCCGAAGATTTCATGAACGATATCGAATGGATTAACGATATGAAAATACGCGGCGGATGGGGACAGACCGGTAATCAGTCGGGAATAAGCGATTACGCATATCTGCAACGTTATAATATTGTGCGTCACGAATGGTGGGAGACAGGTAATACACACGTCTTACCCACTCTGGTACAGGCAAATCTGCGAACACCCGATTTGAGATGGGAGACAACGTCGCAGACCGATTTCGGAATCGACCTCACTGTGTTAAAAAGACGTCTGACGCTTGCGCTGGATTATTATTACAAACGTACAACCGACATGTTGACAAATGTTTTGTTACCGAGTTCGGGGTCGAGCGCCGTCACCAACATACAGCGTAACGAAGGCGAAATGACCAACACAGGATTTGAATTTTCAGTAAATTCACGGAATCTGCAGGGCGAGTTTACGTGGAACACCGATTTTAATATTTCGTTCAACAAAAACAAGTTGAAGAAGCTTGAATTTGCACAGATATATTATGAAGCGGAAACGACTGACGCTCTTCACCAAACGCCGATTGTGCGCAATGAACCCGGACGCTCGATGGGCGGATTTTACGGATATATCAGCGACGGCGTCAATCCGGAAACGGGCGAATTGATGTATCGTGATATCAATAAAGACGGTAAAGTGACGGCAAGCGATAAAACATATATCGGCGACCCGAATCCTGATTTCACTTACGGACTGACAAATACGTTTTCGTGGAAAAACATCAACCTGAGTATATTTATACAAGGCTCGTACGGCAACGATATTTTCAACGCCTCGAAAGCGGACGTCGAAGGCATGTACGATTTAAAGAATCAATCGACCAATGTGTTACGACGGTGGAGAACTCCTGGACAAATCACCGACATTCCCAAAGCGGGATTCAGGATTGAGCCTTCGTCGTATTTCATCGAAAACGGAAGTTATCTCAGAGTGAAGGACATATCAATATCCTACAATTTCAAGGGAAATCTTTTGAATAAATTGGGAATAAGCCGGTTGCAACCATATTTTACGGCAAGTAACCTGTTGACGTTCACAAAATATTCGGGTATGGATCCCGAAGTGAATCAGTGGGGCAACAGCGGTAGTGTTCAGGGAATTGACTGGGGGACATATCCTCACAGTAAATCATTTGTATTTGGTATTAACGTTGAATTTTAATAAATAATTAAAGATATGAAACTTAAATATATAACTTTGTGCAGTCTGATAACGGCGATTTTAGCATCGTGTTCGCTGGAGCGCAATCCGCTCGATTCGTATTCCGATGTAACCGAAGGTATTGCGACCGATTCTGTTCGTATTGTCTTTAAAGATAAAGCGGCTGTTTTGTCGCAGCGACAGACACTGTACGACAGATTGCGAGACGGTCAGGAACACTGGTATCTCGATATGCTTTTGCTGGGCGACAGCCATTCGGATAACGCATACGCCGGCTCGCCCGGTAGCGAAACAACGCCTTTTGAAGTCAATTCCATCGAAGGTTCAAACACAAATCTCCTTCGCGACTGGAACGGGCATACAAGCAATATTGGTCATGCCAATTTGCTGATAAACAATATCGACGACACGCCAGACCCGTCGCTTACCGCCGCCGAACGGGCGCAGTACAAAGCGGAAGCGCAGATTTTCAGAGCAATGCTTTTCTTCGATATGGTGCGGATATGGGGAAGTATTCCTGTTGTTACCATCAGCGCCGACGACATCACGTCCGACAATATCGACGAAATATATTCGCAGCATTTTCCTTCGCAAAATACTGAGGAAGAAGCATACCGACAGATAGAAAAGGATTTGCTCGAGGCTTTGCCCAACGCTCCGGCGACCAGTTCCGGCGATAAGACGATTTACTCGAAAGCTGTTGCCAACGCTTTGTTAGCGAAGGTGTATGCCGAAAAACCGTTGCGCGATTACGCAAAAGTCATACAGTACTGCGATGCAGTGGCTGCCGACGGTATTGATTTGGTAGATGATTTCAGCGACCTGTTTGGCGTGAATCTTCAGGATAACAGCCAACCGGCAAGCCAGACAAATCTTGCAATAGATGCAAAAGCAAGAAATACAAAAGAATCGATTCTCGAAGCGCAGTTTCTTCCCGGCTACCCGAACTGGGTAACATGGATGTTCGGCAGAGCGCTGGAAAACTGGCCATTTTATTTTGAATGGGCAAAATGGATAACTCCGTCGCTCGACCTTGTCAGGGCGTTTAATGCCGAAGGCGACACAAAACGGTTGAACGAAACGGTTGTATATTATCCGTGCGGCTGGAATATTTATTATCCTGCAAGCAATTATGCGTTTATGTACAAGTGCCGTTCAGGATTCAACAGCATCATCAAATTTCGTTACGCCGACATACTTTTGCTTAAAGCGGAAGCCTTAATTCTGGGCTCGGGCGACCTGAACGGAGCAGCCGCCATCATTAACCGTATCAGAGCGCGTGCCGGATTGTCGAATCTATCCGGCTCAATCACAGGAAATAAAGACGCAATGTTGAACGCTCTTTTAAAAGAACGCCGGCTTGAACTTGCTTTGGAAGGACAACGCTGGTTTGACCTCGTTCGTCTCGACAAAGTTGAGGAAGTGATGAATGCCGTTTATGCAAAGGACGAACGACGACCGGCGCAATTATACGCTTTCGACGTCAATTCGTACCGGCTTCCGATACCGCAGGTAGCAATCGACCAGAATCCGAATCTGGTGCAAAATCCGGGATATTAACAATTTAAACAGTATAAGAAAATGAAAATTATATATAAATCAATCTTTCGCATCTGCATATTATTTGCAGCGTTTGTTACGATAACGATGTTTTCGTCGTGCGAACAAAAAGATTATGGAGAATTTATTTTGCCGCTTCCTGTGATAGAAACATTTCAGGTTAGCCCGCAAACGTTCACTTTCGGCGATAATATCCAACTGACGGCAAAAATTTCAGACCCCGAAGTCGATATTATTTCGCTAAACGTCAGCGTGACAGCCGATAATCGACTCGTCGCATCACAGTCGTTGCCCATTAAAAGCAACAGAACGATTGATGTGGACGTTTCGTTTTTCGTTCCATTGATAAGCAATATGCCCGACAACGCCGATGTAAAGATTTCGCTGACAGCGACAAATCAGGCAAAAGGCGTCACGGTGCGCGAATTGACGGGCTTTACCGGCAAACGTCCTCATTTCGAACGGTTGTATTTAGTGACGGAATCCGGAGAAGTGAGCGTTCTTGTTCCGCAATCCGGCAGCAACAACAAATACGAAGCGTCGGGATTGGCGTTGGCAAAATCGTTTCGTTGCCATATCGCACAGAAAATCACCGCCGATAATCGAATCGATTATTCCGGTCTGGTGTGGGGCGAAAAAAACGGAAAGATAGAGCCGGTCGATGAATCCGGCGATTATATCTTTGTCTATTCCGTAGAAGGAGACTACATAACGAGTACAGTTTTCGACAGTTACGAATTTAAAACAATCCTGGGCAACGGAAATTATCAGTCCGGCGACCTTGTTATTGATAATTTCGAAAACGCAGTTACGATTGACGGAGAAACGTTGCTGAAAACGTCTGTTAATCTGACAAAAAATCAGGAAATAACTGTTTTTCATGATTTAGCGTCTCCGGATGTGGTGTATAATCCTGATTTCTTTGAACGTATTGCGCCCAACAAGGTTAAATTTCTCGGCGAGACAGGCAGTTACGACCTGTATTACAATGCGGGCAGAAAAAATGTAATCGTTGGCGTCGCCAATCCGTCGTATCCCGATTATCTGGTTGCCTGCGGTTTTGGACTTGGATATCCGAGCAAGGTTACACCCGAACAGTTAAACGCTGTCTATCCGGGTAGAAATCTGGTTACTACGTCGTGGGGTTTCGACCATGTGTTGCAGTATATTCTGTTTCGTAAGACGGGCGACAATGTCTTTCAGGCAACTGTCATGACGCCCGGCGAACACGACAAATACGCAGGATTCAAACCTTTTGAAAATACGGGCTGGGGAAATGAAAAACAGGCTGGAAGTTTCACATTTACAGGCGAACAAATCATTACCGGCGACAACGACTGGACAATCCCCAACGGCGACAACGACCCGGTAAGAGAACAGGCTGTTTACAGAATAACTATCGATTTGACAACCATGACGGTAAATATCATAAAAGTAACATTATAGAATGAATGAAATGACACATTTTACCGATTCGATAAATAAACTGTTCATTTGTATTTTTGCGGGATTGATGTTGATCGCCTGCGGAGACGCAAACAGGAACAAAACTAATGACGACGAGAAAGAAATCGATGGGGACGTTACGCTTTATGTAACAACGGGTAACCGTTCGTTCGATTTCAGGAAACAGACGGTCAAGTTCAGCGAAAAATCGAACATGTCGCCCATTACTATTACTCTTGATCCCGAAACACGATATCAAAGCATGGATGGATTCGGCGCGGCGATAACCGGCTCGACCTGTTATAATCTGTTGAAAATGTCGTCCGAAAACCGGACGAAGTTTCTGAAAGAGACTTTTTCGCCCACCGAAGGCATGGGATACAGTTATATACGTATCTCTATCGGATGTTCCGATTTTTCGCTCAGCGAATACACTTGTTGCGACAGTCCCGGAAT
>JAITDQ010000373.1 GCA_031282485.1 Tannerella sp.
AGCCTGATGCGGGAAATTCAATTTGTTCGGTCATTGTTTTATTGATTAGGTTAATTGGTGAACCGGTTTATCTTTTAAGTCACATTGCAAATGTAGGGTTTTTATTTTGAAAATCCAAAAATTTTTCGTAATTTTATATATTATTACTATTTTTATTACATTTATCCTGTTTATTTTTCGCATTACTAAAGAAATAAATCGTATCTTTGACGCCAAAACAATAGATTCATGAATAAAATCAACATTCTATGGACAACAGGTGATAAAATTACGGCATTGAACATGCTTGCCATTTATGTATTGAATGCAAAAAGGCGGGGATGGTGGCAGGAAATCAATGTCATTATCTGGGGCGCTTCGGCAAAACTTGTCGCCGAAGATACACAAGTCCAAACGGAAGTGCTGGAAATGATACATTCAGGTATCAATGTGGAAGCCTGCAGGGATTGCAGCGATGCCTGCGGCGTAACGAATATCCTGGAACGTTTAGGCATAAATGTAAGATTTATGGGACAGCCTTTGACCGATTATATCAAAGCCGGAGAACCGGTACTTACGGTATAGCCGGAGAATAGCAGGTATAAAATACACAAACGACCGATGAATAAATTAATCAAATTCCTGAACCAGCCCTATCCTGTTACCGCAAACGCATGGAAGAACATCGCTACTGTGACGCTGCTGATTTTTGTCATACTTTATTTTTTCCAGCCTTTCGGTATTCAATACATCGAGCGGGGGAAAAAAACGGTGATATTATTGGGTTATGCGATGGTTAGCGCTCTGGTCATGGCTTTTCAATATTTTTTACTGCCGGCTTTGTTTCCGCGCTTCTATGACGAGAAACACTGGACAGTGGGACGGCATATTTTCTCCAGTGCTGTTCTGCTCATTTTGATTGCTTTATCCAATATCCTGTACGGTTATGTTTTCCATATCACGTGGCAACATTTCAACCTTTCGGTCTTTCTGTCGGCTTTAGCGATGGTGTTTATCGTGGGGATATTTCCCATAACGCTTACCGTCATCCTGCAACAAAACATGATGTTAAAAAAGTCTCTGAGGGAATCCGGACTGATAAATGAACTGTTGACGGCAAACGGCAGCCTTCCTTCCGTACCGGAACACCTGCAACCCCTCACGCTTGCAGGCGCAGGCAAAGACACGCTTGAGATAGCGGCCGGCCAACTGCTGTACATGGAAGCGTACGGAAATTATGTGAAAATCCATTACCTTAAAAACACTCTCCCCGCATGTAAAATACTTCGCGCCACCATCAGGCAGATGGAGGACGCCGTTGCGGAATATCCCTTTATGGCCAAATGTCACAGGGCTTTTCTGGTAAACCTGAATGTTGTCAAGCATGTGGACGGAAATTCGCAGGGCTACCGGCTTTCCCTGACCGGATGCGAAGACGAAGTGCCGGTTTCGCGGGCATTTACGGCTGCCATAAAACGTAAAATAGAGCATCCGGGGACATAGTCATCCGTCCCCGAAACCGTGCATTTCATCACACTTCAATGCACATTATCACATTTCCCGGACATCTATCCCAATTATTTTTTCCGTAGAAACGGTCGCTCTACCTTTGTCGCCGAAAACAAAAATTTCACGACAATGACAAAACAGTTTTTTCTATTCGCGTTCTTTCTTTTACCCGCAGAATTTATGGCGCAAAACACCATTGTATCGGGTAAAACGGAAGACGAAGATGCCCGGCCTGTCCCGTTCGCCAATGTATGGTCGGGAACAGAAGGCGCGATGAGCGATGAATCGGGCTTTTTCCGTTTCGTACTTTCTTCATGCGGGGACAGCATCCGTTTAAAGGCGTCGGCCATCGGTCACAAGTCATGGGAGCGGGTATTTGCGCCCTCGCAGGACAGCCTCCGGCTCGTCATCGTACTGAAATCGCAGGCTACCGACATAGAGGAAGTAGTGGTGAAAGGCGTCATGCAGCGCATGAAAGGGAACGGCGCATGGAACAATCTCTCGCCGGTAGCCCTTGTTACGACAGGCGGCGCGGGCGGCGACCTGTACCGTTCCCTGCAAATACTGCCGGGCGTGCAGTCTCAAAACGAAAGCGGAAAATTAGTCGTACGCGGGGGCGACAGCCGTGAAACCCAAACTTATATCGACGACATGCACGTGCTGATACCTTACACTTCCACCGGCGAAATCATGCCTGTTCGCGGACGCTATTCTCCTTTCATGTTTGAGGGAATCAATTTCTCGTCGGGCGGCTATTCGCAGGAATATGGCGACGGACTGTCTGCCGTGCTGCCGCTTTATACGAAAGACTACAGTAAATTAACGAAATGGGGCGTCAATCCCTCGACGGTCGGACTTGCCGGCGGCGGTACAAGGGCTTTTGACAGAGGCTCGGTCTCGCTCAATCTGGAATACCGCAATATGGGGCCTTATTTCTCCGCCGTTCCCAACCGCATGAACATGACCGAACCTTACCGGATGAGTTCGGCTGCCACCCAGCTGCGGTTTACGCCTGACGACAGAACTGTCATTAAATCCTATATATCGTATGACAATACCCGGTTCGCACAGGGGATAATGAACCTGAACGAACATAATTTATACGCCAATACAACGTTCAGGCATACTTCCGGAAACGGTTACCGCCTTTTCGCCGGAACGGCTTTTTCCGGAAAGACGCAACTTGTCAGGGGTGCACGGCTGACGGGCGACAAGTTTGAAGACCGGGCGGGCGAATTGCACCTGAAAGCAAAAATATCCAAACGTTATACGGATTTCCTGCTCGTTTCGGCGGGGGCGGAAAGTTTTATCCGCCGTTTCGGCAACGAATATGCCGACAGCGCGGTTCGCCGGACACTGTCGGTGAAACCCGATATTTTCTCCGCATTTGCCATTGCCACATTTTATCCGCTGCGAAACATGACTGTCGAGATTTCGGGACGGATGGAAGGCAGCGCCCTGTTGCCGCGTCTCTCGGCGAATTACAGTCTGTCCGGCGTCAAACTGTCGGCTACGACGGGGCAGTATGTCCAGCAGGCCGACCCTAAATACCTGTATGAAAATCCCGGCATCGAACCCGAACGCTGCCGGCAATACGTCGCCGGAGCCGAATATATCCGTCAGGGCAGGGCTTACCGCGCAGAATTTTATCTCAAGGATTATGAACGTTTACCGCTTGTCTCCGAGGGGATAATCACGTCCGGAGGATACGGTTACAGCAAAGGTTTCGACCTTTATTTCAGTGACGAATCGCTGTTTGAAAACTTCGATTATCAGTTTTCCTATACATTCAATCTTGCCAAACGCAAATCGGACGGCCGCCGGGAACTGACCGTTCCATGGTATGCATCCCGCCACAATGCTTCGGCAGTGTTGAGATACATGTCGCAGCCCCTGAGAAGTATTTTCGGCATAACGTACCGGTTCGCAGGCGGACGTCCGTATAACGGGGGACTTACCAAGCCCTACAGCAGTCTGGACATGAGCCTGACGTTTCTTGCGAATCCCAAACTGATTGTTTACGGTTCGGCGACCAACCTGTCGGGACGCAAAAACCAGTTCTGCAACGCTGCCGGCGATTTGGTAAATCCTGCCTTTGACCGGTTTATTTACATCGGCGTTTTCATTTCTTTCGGAAAAGGAAGCGCCTACGATACCTCCAACTTCTGATTTTTAAACAATTTATCTATTCACAATTAAATATTAAAAACAATGAAAAAATTAATTATTCTTGCCGCAAGTCTTTTACTTGCATTCAACGCTTCATCTCAAACGATAGAAGCCCTCGCCAAAAAAATCAACCGTCCGCTGCCGACAACGGAATTGATGACTGCCCGCGCCCAACTGGAACGCCTCTGTACGGATACTGCCGCCAACTGGCTAACGCTTTATTATCTGGCATACGCGGATATCGAACTGTCGTTTCGCATGGAAAATACGGAGCAAAAACTGCTGTACATCAAGGAAGCGCAGGATTGCCTGCTGAAAATAAACGGCGGCGACGTGTCGGAAGTGGAAACGTTGCGCGGATATGCTTATTTCGCGCTTATGGCCATCAATCCCGCAGAAAACGGGCCCCGTTATGCACAGGACATCCTCGCCTGTCTGGGGAAAGCGCTTCAAATCAATCCCGACAATCCGCGGGCTGTAGTCATCAACGCTATTTTCAAGAACAACATGTACAAATCCATGGGTAGCCGGTACAAAGAGTTTGAAACGGATATGAATCGCTGCCGCAAACTGTTTGACGGGCAGGATACGACGTCTGTGAAGCCTTGCTGGGGGAGCGTTTATCTGGAACAGTAGCACGCAAATGACGCGGAGGGCGCGGGTTTTCGCAAA
>JAITDQ010000054.1 GCA_031282485.1 Tannerella sp.
TTATAACGCAGTTTGACAAGCAGCATGTCGGGAGAATTGATGATGTCCGTTTCCGAATCCTTGGGCTTCTGATATTTCAGCGGATCGACATTTCCGGGATTATACACGTTGCTGTTCACGCCGACGGGCACTGTTTCGTAGAATGCCGTGACGGTATGTCCCGCGCCCATTTCGCCGGCGTCGACCGCGTCATCATTAAAATCTTCATCCGCCAGCAGGCGCGTTTCATAACCGATCAGACGGTAGGCCTGCACCTTTGCGGGATTAAATTCTATTTGCAGTTTGACGTCCTTTGCAACGGCATACATGGTCGCCCCAAATTCGTTGACCAGCACACGGTTTGCCTCCTGCAAATTATCTATATAGGCATGGTTGCCGTTACCGGCCTGCGCCAGCGTCTGCATCCTGTCGTCCCGGTAATTACCCATTCCGTAGCCCAGTATCGACAGGTAAATGCCCGTTTTGCGCTGTTCGGCGATCAGCGCCTCAAGCTCCCTGTTGCTCGACACCCCGACATTGAAATCCCCGTCCGTACAAAGGATGATGCGGTTATTGCCACCCCGGATAAAATTCCGTCCGGCTATTTTATAGGCTAACCGGATACCTTCACCGCCGGCCGTCGAACCGCCGGCCGTAAGAGACTCCAGCGCGTCGATGATCCGTTGCCGGTCGTCTGCCGGCGTCGAAGGGAGCACTTCGCCGGCAGCGCCCGCGTAAGCCACAATCGCCACACGGTCCTCCCCGCGCAAATTGTTAAGCAGCAGTTTAAGCGACGATTTAACCAGCCCCAGCCGTCCCGGCCCGTACATCGAACCGGAAACATCAATCAAAAACACAAAATTGGAAGCCGGAAGGTCTTCCGACGGAATCTCCCGGGCTTTCAGCCCTATCTTCACCAGGCGATTCCGATCGTTCCACGGACAGGCGCCCACCTCCGTCGATATGCGAACAGGATCAGCGCCGTCCGGCTGCGGACAGTCATACGAAAAATAATTCACCATCTCCTCTATTCGTACGGCATCCTTCGGCGGCAATTCCCCCATGTTAATCATCCGCCGGATATTCGAATACGAAGCCGCATCGACATCCACGGAAAACGTGGAAAGCGGATATTCGTACGGCGACAGGAACACGTTTTCCTCAAACGCCCGGTAACTTTCCCCGTTCAAGACCGGCATCACCGGATACGACATGTACGAATCCGCCGTACCCGCCGCCAGAGATTCGCCCTTCGTACACGACCCGGCAAGACAGACAGCCGCCAGAGAGGAACATAAAATAATAATTTTTTTCATAAGCATTTTCAGTTTTATTACGGTAATCAGTTCGTTCATTAAAAAGATTTCTCTACAAACAGCAGATGCCATTTCCGGCAAATTCGCTGCATCCGCCGGCTGAAAAAGACAGACTGTTTCGCACCATGCTGTCGCCGAAGGGTATAACATCAGGCAGTAACGAAGGGGGGAGGCAACCGTCATGATCGCCTCCCCCCTTTTTACCTTCTCAGGAAAAAACACCGCCCGATGCGCTATCCGGCACAATCAGTTTCCCTGTCGGAAATATTTCCACGGCATTATCACCGACATTATCCCGAAGGAAACGCATATCAGACTGCCTGTTAACAACAGTTGCACACCGGACGGGTCGCCCGCGGGAAACTCATGATATTCCGAAAGCACGGCCAGCAGCATATAAAAACTGCCCAGTCCGACAACCACCGACAGTGCAACCGCCAAAACCCTGCTTCGCCGGATGAGCAGCGCCAGTATCACGACAATCACTCCTGCCATAAACCAGTTCACGCGGGACGCACCCAACAAACTGTCGACAAACCAGTACATTGCCACAAGCAATACGACCGCTTCCGGCAAATACGACAAAATCCGTTTTAAATTTACTCTTTTCATAATACTATTTTTTTTTCCTGTGATTAAAACGCACCGCTCAATACATTATTGCAGAAACGAAAAATTTTATTCCTCCCGCATCTTCAGTACAGTTCCAGCCATTCATAAGTATTGCCCGCATAATCGAGGAAACGGATGAAATCTTCGCGCGACAGGATAAGCGACGCCGTGTTTATACACGGGTGGAAACTCAAACGCTGCGCGTGTTGCAGGTTTTGGTCTAAAAAGACATGTACATGATGTTCCCCGTCATTAATAAGGCCGAATGGCGTGACCGAACCGGGCGTCACACCGAGGTATTTTAACATCCGTTTCCCGGAGGCAAAACTGAGCTTTCCCTGATGCAGGAGCTTTTCGATGCCGTGTATGTCCATGTTGCAGTCGCAGTCAAGGATGACGAGGTAATGCCTGTCGCCCTTATGGTTACGGAAAAACAGGTTTTTGCAGTGTTTGGCATCATGTCCCGCCCAATATTGACGCGCTGTTTCTATCGTTGGCGCCGGCGGATGTTCAATATATTCGAACCGTATACCTAATTGCTCCAACAGGTCATAAAGTTTTGTATCCCCGTTCATTTTCCATTCATTTTTTTTTCTGCCGTTAATAATCGCTGGGCGGCGAACTTGCCTGACAGGGCGGCCAGCGGCAACCCCCCTGCCGGAAATGTACACTGTCCGGCAATATAAAGATTTTTAATCCCGTCGATTGTGCCTTTATGAATTTGTTTCCTTACATGACCGTAAGGTATAAATGACATATAAGAACCACGGTAGGAATTACAGTATTTATTAAATGTAAGAGGCGTCGCCACGTCCAGCAGCTCAATTTTGCCCTCAAGTTCAGGGAAAACATTTACGATTCCTTCGATCGCCCAACCGGCAATACGTTCTTTTTCCGCCTTGTAAGCCTCTATGGAACGGTCTTTAAGAGCTTTCCAGTAATCAAATTCATTCTCGGTCAATAAAATCGTCATTATGGTTTTCCCGTCCCGAATGAATTTCGGGTCATAGTTATACAGTTTAACGTTGAAGAAACTCAACTCCGTACGGTTTATCCGTACCGGTTTTTCGGGACGGATATAAATGTTATGCGGATAGGCGCCAAGGTCTGCCTGAACGCTGAGGCCGACGTAAGTTCCGGTTAAAAGCAGGTAATTGTGCGATTCGGCAAAGCGCTTTTCAAAAAAACTGTCGGGATAGCGGCCTTCGAGAAGCCGGTTCAGCAGCATATCCGCGTCGACGGCCGTAATGATGTAATCGGCTGGTATCTCGCGGTCGTCATCTTTCGGTTTAATGCCTGTGGCTTTACCGTCTTTGATGATTATCCGGTCAATTTCTTTGCCGAGATGTATCTTGCCGCCTAAATCCACAAAACGCCGCCGCATCCGCTCCACAAACTCCTGTGAGCCGCCCATCGGCCATCCCCCGTCGCCCGAAGTCCTTATCCCAAGGGAATAAAACATGGTATAAACAGGCATTACGACAGGGAAAACGCACGATAACAGCCGGCGTATAACGGGAGATTTAAACTCTCCCAAGTAATCGCTGATAGTCATCGTTTCGGTCTTTTTATCCGGTTTCCCGGAAAGGAGGAGTTTCCATATCAGGGGTAAAACATCAAACAGGTTCATCTGTTCAAACGGTTTGTGTATGGGGACATTAAGATTCTGAAAACGCCGGATATCTTTTAAAAGCTTTTTGACGGCAACCCTGTCGTCAGGCGCAATGCTTAACAGTTCCGCTTCCGACTTCTTCAAATCGGAGTACAAATGGTAAGTCTTGCCTTCGTAAACCGCAGATGCAATCTTTTCCGTGTAATACACCGGTACATCGTCGCCCAATGCGCCGCACGTTTTCCATATTTCATTAATTCCCGTTCCCGGCCTGGTGCCCGTAAGCCACTGTATGCACCCGTCTATATGGAAACCTTTGCGGTTCCAGCCCGTACAGTTACCGCCCACAACCGAGTGAGCCTCGAACATCTCCACATCCAATCCCGCCAAACGGGCATATATCCCGGCAACCAGCCCCGATACGCCTGTCCCTATTACAAATACCTTTCTGTTCATTATCTATTTAAATTAAAATTTACTTAATACCGTTTTTACCCGTTCCCGGCGATAAGTTCCGCAAACAGCAAACTCATCGTATCCGCCGCCCGGCCGGCCGCTTTCACGACATCGTCGCCGTCATTCACAAAATCATCCG
This sequence comes from Tannerella sp., assembly GCA_031282485.1. Classification (GTDB taxonomy): domain Bacteria; phylum Bacteroidota; class Bacteroidia; order Bacteroidales; family Tannerellaceae; genus Tannerella. Next base: position 4,115 of record JAITDQ010000054.1, read on the forward strand.
CGAAATGATACCCTTCATTTGTTATAACCGACATGCCAAACACGCGCATTCCGGCATGGCGGGCAACGATAACTTCCGGCACGGTGCTCATCCCGATCGCGTCCCCTCCTACTCTACCGTAAAAAGCATATTCGGCAGGCGTCTCGAACGACGGCCCCGTCAGGCCGACGTACACTCCTTTTTTCAGCGGAATACGGTGCGACGCGGCGATATCCTCCATCCGACGTATAAATTCACGGTCATAAGCGTGTGTCATATCGGGAAAACGCACGCCGAAAGCGTCATCATTCTTCCCGATAAGAGGATTCGGCAACATATTAATATGATCGCGGATAATCATCAAATCCCCAATCTTAAAGGTATCATTAATCCCGCCTGCCGCATTCGACACGAATAAATTCTTCACCCCCAGCCGCCGCATGACACGTACCGGAAAGGTCACCTGCTGCATCGTATACCCTTCGTAAAAATGAAAACGCCCCTGCATGGCAAGAACCTGTTTCCCGCCCAGTGTTCCTGAAATAAGATTTCCCTTATGCCCGACGGCGGTAGAGTGCACAAAACCGGGAATACGATTATAGGGAATAACAATCGCATCCCGTATCCTGTCTGCCAGTGCGCCAAGTCCGCTTCCCAACACAATACCCGTTTCGGGCGTCCCGTTTATTTCCGACGATATAAAATCCGCCGCTTCCTGATAATCTGCCTTCATTAATTATAACATTTATGTCCCGCAAATTTAATAATTATTTTTACGGGAGCAAAAAATCGGGCAAGTTTCGAGATGGAAGCGTACTAAAAATCTACGGCGCTTTCGACAACCCTTCGTAACGTACCGTCCATGAACCGTCGTTCGGAAATCCGGGCGCGGGCACATCGGAGGCTCCGTCCCAGCCGGCCGCCATCATCGCAACGGCATACAACAGACCGCCATTCGACGGGAAATAAGGAAACGGGCCGCCTGTGCTCAATCCCGCGGCGTTATATCCGTTTTTGCCCGACGGATGCAGCAGGGCGTCGACAGCCAGCTGCAGGTCGCCGTTACGGGCTGCCGCCATCGCCATCATCGGGAAATCCCAGCCCCAGCATCTGTCCCACTGCCATGTTTCCCACACTTTGCGGATGGTGCGTTTGACCGTTTCGGCATCCGTCCCGTCGCCGGGCAACATTCCGCTGGGGCCAATCAGCGACGGATGTTCCCAATTCATTTTCGTATAAGTATCGGGCATGTTTTCCTGCGACAGATACACGCCGTCCTGAACCGGAAGAGGCGCCAGTTTTGCGATTATCTCGTCCCAGCGCTGTTCACGCGGCAGGCCGAGCCGTTCGCGCCATGTCTGCGCCCAGCGAAGACCGGTGCGCCAGTACGACAGTTCGAAGGTCGGATTCCACGATTCGATATAGTTGCTGTTTTCGGGAACGGTAGCCACCGGAGGACCCAGTACGTAATGCTGCGCCGTATCGTCGAATACGGCGAATGACGCCATGAACTCCGCCGATTCCTGTACGATGTTACGCCATTTCTCAAGCGTTTCCTTAGTCGGATGCAGACGGTATTCCAGTTCGGCGTAGAAAATCGGATGCGGTTGCTGCCAAATCAATAGCGGACCGGTTCCCGACGGTGAATCTTCGGCTTCGGGACCGATCATTTTAGGCCAACGGGCGCCGGAAAAACCCTGCGATGCCGCCAGTTC
>JAITDQ010000138.1 GCA_031282485.1 Tannerella sp.
GACGAATATGCCGGCCGACAGGAACAGGATGTATGGCAGTTTGTTTTCTTTCCACGAGAAGGATGACATTTTCATGGAAAACATGGGTATTTCGGAAACAAGAAGGAGTGATGTCATGATGGCGGATACGGATAAGACGGGCAGCAGGATTTCCGGCGCTGCGCCTGTGAAAAATTCGGTGAAACGCAGTCCCATGCAACCGTCTTTGCAGGGAACGACGGCCGGAGAAAATGCGGTAATGACGGATGACCATAAGATGGCGTGCGCCGGTACGGGAAGTCCTATGAACGATGTTTTCTGGCGGGCGTCGAGATTGAATTTGGCCAGTCGCAGCGCGGAGAAAACGGGAATGGCAAAGGCTGAAAGCAGGAACAGTTTGCCCGCCAACGAATGATTCCAGGACAGGCTGTGCAACAGTTCGTCGAGGAAACCGAACAGCATCATTCCGGGGGCAACGCCGAAACTTACGACGTCGGACAGCGAATCGAGTTCTTTTCCCATCGGCGAAGACGCTTTCAGGAGGCGTGCGGCCAGTCCGTCCGAAAAATCGAACAGGGCGGCTATCAGGATAGCAATCGTCGCTTTGCAGTAATCGCCCGACAAGCCTGCTATGGATGCATAAAACCCGAATGAGAGACTTGCGCAGGTCAGGGCGTTGGGTATGTGCCGGGTGATGCCTTTCATTTTTCGTTCGGAGTAGTATAGGTTATTCTGCCGAGACGGGCAATCGGGGTCTGATTACCGGTTACTTTCTGGTCAGGTTCGACGAGAATCTCCGTCCCTGAAGGAAGGAACGTATCTACCCGCGAGCCGAACTTGATGAAACCCATTTGTTCGTTGACTTCACAATATTCTCCTTCTTTTGCGTACGTGACGATGCGGCGTGCCATGACGCCTGCAATCTGGCGTGTAAGCACATCCACGCCGTAATCCGTCCGGATGACAATCGTCGAGCGCTCGTTTTCCGTACTGCTTTTCGGGAGGTAAGCCGCCCGGAAGCGCCCGTTCTGATGCGAGACATGCGTAACCGTGCCGTTCACCGGGAACCAGTTGGCATGGACGTTAAACACGGACATGAAGATGGATACCTGTATACGTTTATCGTGAAAATATTCGTTTTCCCGGACTTCTTCAATGGCGACGATCGTACCGTCGGCAGGCGCTATGACGAGGCCTTCGGAATCGAACGGGAAACGGCGGTACGGGCTGCGGAAGAAATTGAGGATGACCAGAAACAGAACAGCCGATACGACAAGCACGCTGTAAAAAACGTATTTATTACTCACGGTATAGTACAGGGATACGTTTACGATAAACAATACCGTAAACATCGACAGCAACAATCCTGTCCCTTCCCTGTGCACTTTATGTACTTTAATTCTTTTTATACTACGCATATCTTTTTTAGTGCGACAAAATTATACTTTTTTTTCCAATAAAAAAACAGATGCTCAAAAAATACATTTTTTCATCTCGTTTGATGCGATGTACCACAGGTATCCTTCCACGTGCTGATATCCCATATCCCGTATCAGGGAGATGTATTTTTTCATCTGACTGTGATGAAACGGCTCTTTTTGTTCCCCGGATTTATAATCCACGACGATGACGCGGTTGTTCGTGTCGATCATAATGCGGTCCGGGCGGTACGTTTCTCCTTTGCCGGACAGGATTTCGGTTTCCGTCATGATTTGCATGGACCCGTCAAACCATTTTTCCACCTGCTCATGGCTTATGAGGCGGGTAATCCTGTCTTTCAAAACGACAGACTCGTCACGGTTTATTTCGCCGGATAAATATTTGGCGGATATGGCGGCGTCCAAGTCTTCATGTTTTTCAATACGGCTTAAAATGTCGTGCATAAGCAACCCGTACTTGCGCTTTTCGTCCTCGAAAAAACCGCTTTTCCGGTGTTGCAGGCGCAACCGTATCCGTTCGTCGGGCGAGACGGAATGAAAATGCCTGATGCGCAGTTCTTCCGCTTCCGGCGCCTCTTTGCCTTTTGCCGCATGCCACCATGTCCCGCGTTCGTATAATCCGCTTTCCGCGTCCGGCGGCGGATATTGACCGTCCTCCTGCAGTCCTTCCCACAACAGCCCCGACAGGGTCATTGCGCCGGTTTCCGGTTTCGGCGCGATTACGACAAGCTCCTCTTTTGCACGCGTAAAAGCTACGTACAAGGCATTGAGATTGTCCATATAAGCATGAAGTTTTTCGTGGAAATAGTCGGCGGCAAAAAGCGTATTTTTCAGTATCCGGCTGTATCTGACGGGGATAAGGCTTAGTTTGTCGAAGGGTTTTTTCGCAGGATGACACCATACGATCGCATCTTTTTGATCCATTTTCCATTCGGCGAAAGGAATGATGACCGCTTTGAAACCAAGTCCTTTTGCCTTGTGTATGGTCATTATCCGGATCGCGTTCTGGGAATCGGGGGTGACTATTTTTTTCCGGCATCCCGTCTCGTCCCACCATGAAAGGAACTGCCCCATATCGGCAGTCTCGCCGGTCGAAAATTCGGCGATTGCGTCGAGAAACGCCTGTACGAAGACAAGTTCGCTTTCGGGAATATCCTCCCTGAAAAGAAGGAACAACCCTTCGGCAAGCTCGTAAAGGGGGCGGTTCGACAGTTTTTTGCTCGCGGCCACGGTTTCGGGGGGAAAGGGGGTGAACAAATCATTTTTTTCCCCGGCGTGTGCGGCGCGATTTTTCCTTCGTAAAACGGCATGGGCGGCAAGCGCCATCTGACGGTTGCCTGTGACGTCCGGTTGATGAAGATATTTCAACATTGCCGTGAGCCAGCGTACCGAAAGGGAAGAATTTACAGTCAGGGAATCTTCGGAGATTATATCGTATTTATAATTTGATGCGGGGTGTGTTTCCCTGTATTCAAGCAGTGTCTCGGCGGCGTGCAACCCTTCCTTGCCTGTCCGGGTGAGTATGGCGATGTCCCGCAGTTCGTATCCGTTGTCCTGCAAGCGTTCCACGATGCCGGGCAGCTGTTCCATGCTCGCATCCTGCCATTTTTTTTCGTCCGTGTCTTCCATGAACCGTATGTACACATGACCGTCTTTATCGGAAAAGGGTTTTGAAACGTGTTGAAAGGAATCTTTGTATGCCGATATGATGCGGGAACCGTACCGGCGTTTTTCTTCGTCCGGCAACGATGACTCGTCCGTTTCATCGTTGTATGCACGTTGCAGGGTGGCGGGGATATTTTTGAAGAGCATGTTGTTGAACTCAACGATATGGCGGCAACTCCGCCAGTTTGTGTCCAAGTTTTTTTCCTTTATCTGTTGCGGGAAATCCTGTTTGACGCGGTGGTCGAGCAGCGTCCAGTCCGAATTGCGGAAGCGGTAGATGCTCTGTTTCACGTCGCCCACGATCAGGTTGCTGCGTCCGTAGTCGAGGCTGTCCTTGAGCAGGGGGCGGAAGTTTGCCCATTGCATGTTGCTGGTATCCTGAAATTCGTCGATCATATAATGTTCGATGTGCGTCCCCGTTTTTTCGTAGATAAAGGGAATTTCGTTACCGTCGATTACCTTGTTGAGCAGTTCCGTCGTGTCGGCGATAAGCATTTTGTTTTTTTCTTCGCGCCACAGCGCAATGTGCCGCGACAGGTCGGTGAGGATTCCCAGCGCATAGAAATTGCGGGCGATCTCGGTTGCCGTATAATAATCGGTGAGGTTGTCGAAAAACGAGACGACGCTGCACACCAGGTCATTCATGCCGTTTGCATAGATTTGTCCGGCGGCCTGTTTTTGCCGGGGATCGGCTGTTTTTGCGAGGTAGGCATCCGGGTTGTCGACTAATCCGCGGAACGTGGCGGTGGGCTCCTTCATGATTCCGGCGGCAAGCTGTTCGAAATAAAGGAACGGCGACCGGCTGCCGCCTTTAAACCCGGAGGGCTGCATGCCGTGCTGCCTTATCAGGGAAACGCCTTTCGCACCCAGCTCTTTTGCCGCAGTGCGGGTGGACTGGATAATCTTAAACATTTCGCTTTGATAGTCCGAAAGAAATTCCTTTTGTTTTAATTCTTCCCGAATCTTGTGGCAGCAGGATTTGTAGGTTTCCTTGAACAGTTGTCCGCCGAGTTTGCGGATGTCGCCGCGGATATCCCAGCCGCCGCCTTCTTCGATTTTGTCTTCGATGAAACGCAGGAGCCAGTCCATGAGGGCTGCATTTTCGTTTTTTTCGAGGTCGGAGAGCATGTTTTCGACGGCTTCTTCCATCATCAGGTTTTCGTCCATTTCGACCTGATAGTTGCCTTGCAGACCGATCTCGCGGGTGAAAGCGCGTATGGTATGCTGGAAAAAATGGTCTATCGTGCTGATGTTGAACGCGGAATAGTCGTGCAGGATGTTTATCAGTATCTTTTTTGCATGGTTGCGTATGACGGTTTCGTCTTTTGCGCCGTTGTCGGAGAGGAGGGCGATGTAGTCGGACGGGCGGTTGTCGGCTAGGCGGGAGAGTTCGTCCACGATGCGGTTTTTCATTTCGGCCGTTGCTTTGTTCGTGAACGTCACGGCGAGGATGCGCCGGTGCTGTTCGCGTCCTTTGAAGAGCAGGGAGAGGTATTCTCCCGTCAGCGTATGCGTTTTGCCTGTCCCTGCGGAGGCGCTGTAGATGGTGAGCATAATCAGATTATCTTTATTTTACCGTATCCTTCTTTCGTGAGGATGTCGGCCACTTTCCGGCGGAAGTCTCCCTGTATGATGATTTCGCCGTCTTTTGCCGAGCCTCCTGCGCCGCATTTCACTTTCAGCAGTTTTCCGAGCGTGGCGAGGTCGTCGTCGTTCCCGCGGAATCCGCTGATGAGCGTAACCGTTTTGCCGCTGCGGTTTCGTTTATCTAAGGATATGCGTAATGATTGCTTTTCCCGGGGAAGCGTTTCTTCCTCAGGGTCGTCGTCGGTATCGTAATTAAAGCCGGGATCGGTCGAATAGACCATTCCCAGCCGGTCTTTCCAGTCATTATC
>JAITDQ010000139.1 GCA_031282485.1 Tannerella sp.
AAAAACGATTACAGAATCACAAAATTTGCAGAATGAACATATTTCTGTAAATCCTGCAAATTCTGTAATTCTGTGATAAATGTCATTGGCAGGTAGCCTGTCCCGTTACATCATGGGACAGGCATCCTGCTATGAACGGATTTTATTACACCACGGGGAATGTACCTGCGATAAGGATTGTCACAACAAGGGGAATGATTGCGTACAGTTCAGGGAATACGGCCATTACCATTGTCGGGGCGAACATGTTGTGTCCTGCGGCAATCGCGGATATACCGTTAGCGCATACGTCTCCCTGACGATATGCGGAGACAAGACCGGAAAATCCCATTAACAGTCCGGTGCCGAAAATAGCTGCAGCTACATACATCGAAATATTGTCGACCAGATACGGCTGCATAACCATATAGCCCACAAAACCATAGAGTCCCTGCGAACTCGGCAAGGCGCTCAATCCGACATACAAACCCATTTTTTCCGGCGCTTTCTTCATCGCCCCGACTACCGCATTTCCGCAAATCGTCAGACCCCACGCGCTACCAATACCGCTAAGTCCTACCATTAATGCAATTCCCACATAAGCTAATACAATTGGTTCCATAATTTTTCTGATTTTAATATTATTGTTTTATAATTTCTTGAAAGGTTTATAATCATTCCCTCCGCCTTCAAACTCGGAGTTTTTATAATATTCCACATAAATGAGACGCAACGGATGCACAAGCGAGCCGATCATACTCAGGGCGATGTTCAACGCATGTCCGACAAGCAAAACAAGCAGCATCGGCAACCAGCGCACGAACGGATTCATCGACGCCGTCATATCAATCGCAATCGAATTGAATACCCCGCCAAGCAAACCGCCGGTCAGTCCAATGGCGTACAGACGTATATACGACAGTACGTCGCCGACAATTCCCGCTACCGTGTTATAGGTAGCCCATAAGCCTGACCCGAAGTTCAGGAAGACATTCTTTCCGGGCGTATTATATAATAATGCGACCAAAGCCGACAGGATGATAATTCCATACAGTACCTGTTCGACGATTTTCGAAAGATGAACATCCGCCATCGGCAATACCATGACGCATGCAAAGGCGAGGATAAGGAATATCCATGCATAAGCGGATAAACTGTATTTCAATCCCTGCTGTATCCTTATCTTCGAGGCTGCGACAAGTTTTCCGAAAATGACGTGGAAAAATCCGATGACAAGCGATATGGTCATAAGGTTGTCGCTCGATATGAAATATTTTTTCAACGATGAAATATACTCGATATCAACAATCGACACACTAAAGAACGAACCGGTCACGATTCCCACGGCTAATGTCGCCACGCCGAAACATTGCAGCAACGACAGGATCGGTTTCATGTCATCGCTCATCTTGCGTTTGAAATACCAGGGGATAAGTATCAGTAACAAACCGTATCCGCCGTCGCACAGGCACATGCCGAAAAACAGCATGAAAAACGGTGCAAACAGTGGCGTCGGGTCAAACTCACGATAGTTCGGCAACGAATACAGCTTCGTGACAGGCTCGAACAGCCGGGTCAAACGGTTATTCTTGAGCTTTATGGGAATATTGTCTTCGTCCGTTATCTCCGTTTTAAGGAAATAATAACCTGCGGCGGCAAGCGTCTGCTCCATTTCCGCCGTCCTGTCGTCGGGAATCCAGCCTTCCAGAAGCATCAGTTTGTCGCCGGCCTGACTGTCCGTTTGCAGCAGGACATTATTCCATGCCGCTTCGTTTTCGATATTCTTTCTCAGGCTGTTCAGCGAATCGCCGTCATTACGGGCGATATTCAGGAGTTTATCCTCAAGTTCTGCCGCCTGTTTTTCTCCGGCCTTGATTTCCGCCGTTATATGTTTGAAATCTTTGAGCGGCAATTTTGCCCGGTCGGCGTCAATCGACAGGGTCGCGCCGGAAGGCGTTACCGTAATGAAATAGACGACAGCCTGTGTCTTATTTATAATATATGCGTTACAGTCATTTTCCCACGCTTCGTCGTAATGCGATTCGGGACAGGTGAAAAATGTCACCGCATACCCGGCTTCGCGCAATTTTTCAAGCGTGTCGTATTCGAAATCGCCCCATACCGATAGGGAATCGAGGTCTTTCTCCTGCGACAGGAGGGAGGTTTTAATCTTACCCAGTTTATCGCGAATATCCTCAACCTGCGCGAGTATTTTCTCACTCTCGCCGACAGATAACGGTTCTTTAGCCGCCGCAGGCGCCGCCGCCTTATTTTCCTTTTCCGCTTTCAATAACTCGTTCAGGTATTCGAGCTGTGCCGTCACGCGTTTGTTTTCGGCTGTGAGCTTCGCTATGACGGGGTGGTCGGCTGCGGGTTTCGTTTGCTTCACATGCACAACGCCTGTCGAACGCAGACATTCGAGGAAGGCGTCGTATTCCTTATGATACACCGCGAAGGCGTATTTGTTCATTTTTACAATCATGGTTCGACCTCCTCTTTTTTACGTTTTTCCTGATTGGCGCGCATTATTTTCTGCGACGATTTTGAAAGGCTTTCTTCGTCTTCCATAAAGCGTTTTATCTTGAGTATCGCATCTTTGTATCCCGGTATCTGTACTTTCTCGAACAGGTTAAGTTTTTGGGTTGTTTTGCGGCGAGCGCGTTCGAGCATATTCATCTTCAGACCGGTGAATTCTATTTCTATGCCCGTTTTGGCTAAAGTTTTCAGAACCGTTATCCCGTCGATAAACCACGAAGGACAGCTGAACATGCTGAAAGGTTTTACGGAAAATGTTATCCCGCCAAGCACAGGCGTTATCACTCCCGCGATTTTTTTTGACGACAAAGCGACATCCTCAACCGTAATAAGCGCAGGGTCAAACTCGCTCCACAGCGCCGACATCGACTCGTAACTCCGTATATCATTTTCCAGCTTGTCTTCGAGCGCCTTCATTTCATCTTTCGTTCGCTTCACTTCAAGGCGCAGCGCGTTCTCCTTGCTTTTTATCGTAGGCAGGGCGCGCTCCCTTATTTTAAGCTGTTTTTCCAGCCCCTGAAGCGAAGTTTTGTTATATTGAAACGTAATGGCCATTCATTTTTGTGATTAAGGGTTATCTTTCCAGAACTTATCAACAAATTCCTGCTTGATATTTACTTCCGCCGGCGTAAAGTGACGGGCGAACAGCGTCCAGGCCACATCGAGCATTTCCGTCGTGTCGAGGTTCACGTCTATGGCAAGCAGTTTTTCCGAATAGTCTTTTGCGAAAGCAAGCGTGCGGTTATCGTAATCCGTAAGGTCGAAACCGTTTTCCATTTTCGTTTTCGCATCGGCGGCGTCGGCATAAAGACGCACCGCTGCGTTCATCACCTGCGGGTGGTCTTCGCGCGTCTTCACGCCCGTAACCAACTGTTTCAGGCGCGAAAGCGAGCGGAACGGGTCAACGATAACCTTGCCCACGTCGCTGTCGCGGCGCAGATAAAGCTGGCCTTCCGTGATATATCCCGTGTTGTCGGGCACGGCATGGGTGATGTCTCCGCCCGAAAGCGTGGTAACGGCAATGATCGTTATCGAACCGCCGGCCGGAAACTGTACGGCTTTCTCGTAAATCTTCGCCAAATCGGAATACAGCGAGCCGGGCATGGAATCTTTTGACGGTATCTGGTCCATACGGTTCGATACAATCGCAAGGGCGTCGGCATAGTTCGTCATATCGGTGAGGAGAACAAGCACTTTCTCGTTTTTCTCTACCGCAAAATATTCGGCGGCCGTAAGCGCCATGTCGGGAATCAGAATACGTTCTACGGAAGGGTCTTCCGTCGTATTGATAAAGCTCACGATACGGTCGAGCGCGCCGGCGTTGCTGAATGTATTCTTGAAAAACAGGTAGTCGTCGTTCGACATACCCATTCCTCCGAGTATAATCTTGTCGGACTGGGCGCGGAGGGCGACAATGGCCATTACCTGATTAAAGGGCTGGTCGGGGTCTGCGAAGAACGGGATTTTTTGTCCGGTCACCAGCGTATTATTCAGGTCGATGCCTGCAATACCGGTCGCAATAAGCTCCGAAGGCTGTCGGCGGCGCACGGGGTTAACCGAAGGCCCGCCGATTTCGACTTCGCGTCCTTCGGGCGTTGGGCCGCCGTCGATAGGTTCGCCGTAAGCGTTGAAAAAGCGTCCCGCCAGACGGTCGCCCACTTTCAGGGAGGGCGCCTTACCCATGAACACCACTTCTGCGTTCGTGCGGATGCCTTCCGTCCCGGCAAAAACCTGCAACGTCACTTCGTCGCCTTCGATTTTCACTACCTGTCCCAGCCTGCCGTCGATAGCCGCCAGTTCATCATATCCGATACCCGTGGCTCTCAATGAGCACGTGGCCTTAGTAATTTTTGTAATCTTAGTGAATATCTTTTGAAATGCTTTTGTTGCCATAGCTATGTTTTATTTTTTGTTTTTTTCTTCAACCAACGCATCTACCTGTTTGTCGTAGCCGTTAAACTTATCGCTCTTAAACGCAGCATAGTTCATCTGCTTGAACAGGTTTATAAGTTTCTTGAACCAGACCGAAACTTCAATGAAATTTTCAAAAGAAAATTCGGTGCGGCAAATATCAATAATCCTTTTCAGCATGTAATCCTGGCGTTCGAGCGGGCAGACGGAATCTACCGCATCAAAAGCATCCTGCTGGAGGATGACAAAATCAATAAGTTCCGACTTCCAGAATGTATCGTGGTAGTCGACCGGGACGCCGTCGTCGCCAAGGATATTTATCTGTTCCGAGATTTCCTTTCCGCGCTGCATACGCGTCTTCACTTCATTCACCATCGCAATCCAGTCGGGCGATATATGCTCCGATACGTATTCCACAAACTCGGGATATTCGAGATACTTGGAATAACTGTCTATCGGGTTCACGGCCGGATAGCGTTTGCGGTCGGCGCGTGCCTGCTCCAGGGCATAAAAACAGCGGGCTACCTTCTTTGTGTTTTCGGTAACGGGTTCCTTGAGGTTTCCTCCGGCCGGCGATACCGTACCGATAAACGTCACGGAACCGGTCTCTCCGTTGTTCAGCGTAACCATTCCGGCGCGGGCGTAGAAATTGGCAACAATGGCCGACAGGTCCATGGGGAAGGCGTCCTGCCCCGGTAATTCCTCCAGACGGTTTGACATCTCGCGCAACGCCTGCGCCCAGCGGGAGGTCGAATCGGCCATGAGGAGCACTTTCAATCCCATTGTCCGGTAATATTCGGCAATCGTCATCGCCGTATAGACGGATGCTTCGCGTGCGGCCACCGGCATGTTCGACGTATTGGCGATGATTACCGTACGTTCCATGAGTTTGCGTCCCGTATGCGGGTCTACAAGTTCGGGAAATTCCACAAAAATCTCCACTACCTCATTTGCACGTTCGCCGCAGGCTGCCATGATGACGATATCGGCTTCGGCCTGTTTGGAAATAGCGTGTTGGAGCACGGTTTTGCCCGTACCGAACGGGCCGGGGATAAATCCCGTTCCGCCCTCTACGACAGGATTTACCGTATCTATGATGCGCACTCCGGTTTCAAGCAACTTATAGGGGCGCGGCTTTTCCCGGTAACAGGTTATGGGTTTCTTTACCGGCCACTTTTGTATCATGGTTATGTCACGGTCGTTGCCGGCTTCGTCGGTCACAACGGCGACGACCTGTTCAATCGTATACTGTCCTTCGCCGGCAACCGACTTGACGGTATATGTTCCTTCGAAAACAAACGGAACCATAATGCGGTGAGGCTGCGAATTTTCTTCCACCTCGCCGAGCCACGAGCCTGCCCTCACCTTATCGCCGGCTTTGGCAAGAGGCTTAAAATCCCACCGTCGCTCCTTATCCAGCGGATATGTATATTCTCCACGGCGCAGGAACACGCCGTCCATTTTATCCAAATCATTCTGTAACCCGTCGTAATTTCGCGACAGCATACCCGGGCCGAGCAAAACTTCGAGCATGTGACCCTGAAATTCCGCTTCGTCGCCGACTTTCATCCCGCGCGTACTCTCAAACACCTGTACGTATACGTTTTTGCCGATAACTTTTATTACTTCCGACATCAGGCGCACGCCGCCAACGGATATATAGCATATCTCATTTTGAGAAACCGCACCGTCGACTTCTACCGTCACAAGGTTCGAAACAATACCTTTTACTATTCCTTTCGTAGCCATAATTTATTTATTATTTTCTTTAAACTTCTCCAATGTTTCGGAGCTTTCACTTTTCATCGTATGCACAAGCCTGCGGAACGTTTTCTCGCCCGACACCCGGTCGAGCGTCAACCAGCGTTCTATCATTTCCAGACGCAAAAGATACGCAATCACGCTCTCTATATCAAAAAATCTGGAGAGCGTCTGTTCTTCAAGCCAGTTCCACCGCAAGGCGTCGAGGCGTCTTTCGCGCAACCGCAAGTCTTTTTCTTCGGAAATCTGCATGACTTCCGTCAGATAATCAAACGTATTACCGAGATTAAAATCGCGTGCGTTGGATGTTCGCAACTGTTCGGCTGTTTCATTATCGCCGATAATAAAATCCGCCCTGTCTAATCCGTGATTGCGGCAGTTGACAGCCGTCATTACATTATTAATATTCAGATTCATTTCAAACCACGAAGACATGAATTTATTCCTGCATTTCACGGCCTCGCCGTAGTATAACGACGATAATTTATCTTCCCATAAAACGTGCGATTCCTCTGCCTCCGGCAAATCCTCAAAACGGGCATAATATTCCGCCGTAAACGTCCGGAAATACTCGGGAACGTGAATGTCGGCCGGGACGCGGTCTTCGGTTTTCATCAGTTCGCAGATATCTTTGAGCGTAGCCTCCGAAAAGACGCCGCGTTCGTCAAAAGCGCTTCCGCTAACGTTACGCAGGTGCGCCAGGAGGTTGCGATTATCGTATTTCAGGAAAAACCGGCGCACGGTTTTCCTGTCCCATACCGATAAGACAGGCTCTATCTCCGCCTTAAAATCGGCAACGGTATAGACCGGCCTTGTATCGTCCAAAGATATGGCCGGCAATCCTGAAATCAAATAATAATATTTACTCATCTCAGAACAATAATTCTATAAGTTGGGGACGCAGGAAGTCTTTAAAGTAAGCGACAAATTCTTCTTCTCCGAAACTGATTTTGTAAGTCCCGTCGGCAGGAGCCAGTGTAAACGAGGCTGCCTTGCCGTTCACCTGTTCTATTTTAACACCTTTATCAAGCAAATCTTTGGCGTTTGCTTCGAAATAGCGCTTCAATGCATCGGCTTCCGCCGTCTGAATCGTCACGTGTTCGCGTTTAACCCATTCTTCGGCAATTTCGAGAATCGCCTTCCGTATAAAGGAAACGTCGACCGTTGCGGCTTTCACATTATCAGTCACTATTTTGTCCGTCACAAGATTAGCGATTTCGCTTTTAAGGGCTTCAACCGACTGGGAGGCAAAGAGCCGCAGTTCGGCCTCCGTGTTTTTTTTAAGTTCCGCCACCTGTTTTTCCGCATCTGCCAGAATCTTTTTCGCCTTATTTTCCGCCTCCCGGATTATGGCCTCTTCCTTTTCTTTCGCCGAGGAAATAATCCGGTTAGCCTCTTCATTTCCCTTTTCCACTCCTTCCCTGTAAATCTTGTCGGTCAGTTCCCGAATCTTTGTATCCATATAGATATATATTTAATTTTCAACTATAACTAAGTTTTTCATTAAAATTTTCGAGCTACAAAGTTAAAAAATTTATTATTCATAAGATACATTACTGCAATAAAATACACAAAAGATACAAAAAAAAACTATATAAATGCACTTATGACTATTCTTGGTACATTTATTCCCAACGCAAACCGGAGCTGGATATAAGAAATAAAAGGGCGCTGTAATGTTTTGTGCGGGTCGATCAGGGTGTATGTTTTCTTTATGAGGCTGTTCGGGGCATAGCCCGGAAATGCTCAGGCCACGGCCGGAAACGCTCAGGCCATGGCCGGAAATGCTCAGGCCATGGCCGGAAATGCTCAGGCCATGGCCGGAAACGCTCAGGCCATGGCCGGAAACGCTCAGGCCATGGCCGGAAACGCTCAGGCCATGGCCGGAAACGCTCAGGCCATGGCCGGAAA
>JAITDQ010000140.1 GCA_031282485.1 Tannerella sp.
AATAAGCCGGCATGGATGCTCCAGTATAACGGCGAACAGCATAACCTTGTGGAACGCAGGAACAGTAAGGATCTGGCAATAAGACTGCAACAGTTTTTCGACCACTACCTGAAAGACGCGCCCATGCCCGTATGGATGAAGGAGGGCGTACCGGCAATAAAAAAAGGGATTGATATGGGACTTGACTATGAATGACTGTATAAAAAAAATATAAACCTATGAACAGAATATGCGAAATTTTTGGAATTAAATACCCTGTTGTACAGGGAGGAATGGTATGGTGCAGCGGCTGGCGGCTGGCTTCGGCCGTGAGCAACGCCGGAGGTCTGGGATTACTCGGAGCCGGTTCGATGCATCCCGATATGTTACTCGAACATATCCGCAAATGCCGTGCGGCGACGGAGAAGCCGTTCGGAGTCAATATTCCGCTGATGTATCCTGAAATTGAACAAATCATGGATATCATTGTTTCGGAAAAGATCAAAATCGTTTTCACCTCAGCCGGAAATCCTAAAACATGGACGGGAATACTTAAAAATCACGGGATAAAAGTAGTCCATGTCGTAAGCAGTTCCAAATTCGCCGTAAAAAGTGAAGACGCTGGGGTAGATGCAATCGTCGCTGAGGGTTTTGAGGCGGGCGGTCATAACGGTCGCGAGGAAACGACAACACTGTGCCTCATTCCCGCCGTAAGACGCGTCACCGCACTTCCGTTATTGGCGGCAGGCGGCATCGGGACGGGCGAAGCCATGCTTGCCGCCGAAGTTTTAGGCGCGGACGGCGTACAGATCGGAACACGCTTTGCCCTGACAAAAGAAAGTTCTGCGCACGAAAACTTCAAACAGCTGTGCCTGAACCTCGAAGAAGGCGACACCCGGCTTTTGCTGAAAAAGCTTTCCCCTGTGCGGCTTGTAAAAGGTGATTTCATGGCAGCCGTCGAAGCCGCCGAAAGCCGCGGCGCCTCAGTCGAAGAACTGCGCGCTTTGCTGGGTACAAAACGCGCCAAAAAAGGAATCTTCGAAGGCGACCTGAAGGAAGGACAAGTAGAGATCGGGCAGGTAGCATCCCTTTTCCGCCATTCCGAAACGGTAGACGAAGTGATGACAGACCTCATCGAATCACGTAAGAAAGCGCTCGCCCGCCTCATGCAGTATGATTAGGCATAAAAAAAGCCACGCGGGTTTGTGTTGACATGCAGTATGACTAATGCATGAAAAAAAAAAGGGTCATCCGAATTTCGGACAACCCTGTTTTTTTTCATCACATCTTGCAAGGACTGGCTTATGTACGTGCAGTCGCTATTGAAGAAACCCTCTTCTCCTTGATGCGTGCTTTCTTTCCCGTAAGATTACGCAGATAGTATAATTTTGTGCGGCGAACTTTACCTCTCTTATTAATAACGATGCTTTCTATAAAAGGCGATTCGATAGGAAAAATCCTTTCAACCCCTACATTTTCGGAAATCTTGCGCACCGTAAAACGTTTCTTTACTCCATGACCCGAAATGCGTATAACGACACCGCGATACTGCTGTATACGCTCCTTATTACCTTCCTTAATACGATAAGATACGGTGACCGTATCACCACTGTTAAATGCAGGATGCTCCTTCCCGGTAGCAAACGCTTCCTCTGCAACTTTAATTAAATCCATTGTTTATAAGCTCTTTATATGTTTAAAATCTAACAAAACGCAACATAACGGGTAACACTTTTCCCGGCAGCGATTACGTAAAGCGGTCGCAAAGGTAGTGAAAAATTTATATCCGGCAACTTTCTTCCGTTATTTTTTTCGAGTTATCGTTTCATAAATAAATAAAAAACTTCATCCGATTCAGGAAAAAAAGCTATTTTTGCGTTCGGAATTTCAAAAAATTGTACGCATGAGACGAATGTATATACTTGTTTTTCTTATATTTTCATATACAGCCATATATTCGCAGATTAAACCAAATCTATTCCTTTCGGTAGATGAACGGGCTATGAATCACTGGGTTGATTCGGTATTCAACAGCATGAGCGAAGATGAACGTATCGGACAGCTTTTTATGATCGTTGCCGAACCCGTTACCGAAACAAGAAACCTGACCAAGCTTGTCAATCTCGTTAACAACCAAAAGATTGGCGGAATATTATTCCAGAGAGGCAACCCGGAATCTCAGGTATCCGTCACAAACAGGCTTCAAAAGGAAGCGCGCGTGCCTTTACTGATTGCGCTCGACGGCGAATGGGGTTTATCCATGAGGTTGAACCATACGGCGCGTTTCCCGAAAAATATGATGATTGGCGCCATATCGGACTTAAACCTGATCGAACAATATGGGGAGGAAGTCGGCCGGCAATGCCGCGAAATGGGTATTCATGTGAATTTTGCACCGGATGTGGATGTTAACAGCAATCCCGAAAATCCGGTGATAGGCATACGTTCTTTCGGCGAAGATGCGGAAGATGTGGCGCTTAAAGCGATTGCTTATGCAACGGGGCTTGAGAAAGCCGGTATAATCTCCGTTGCCAAACATTTCCCGGGACATGGGGATACGAACAGTGATTCACACCATTTGTTGCCGGTCATCAATCACAGCCGGGAACGGCTGGAGAGCGTGGAACTGTATCCGTTCGGAAGATACATAAAAAGCGGCCTGTCGGGTATCATGGTTGCACATCTGGATATACCGGCTCTGGGTACGAACGGCCGGCCAAGCTCATTCTCGGGCGAAATAGTCACGGAACTGTTGCGCGACCGGATGGGATTCGAGGGTCTTTGCTTTACGGACGGACTGGCCATGAAGGGGGCTGTGGCCGGGAAAAACGAAAGTATAGCCGTCCTGGCTTTGAAAGCCGGAAATGATGTCCTTTTGGGAGCGGTAAATCCCGAAGAGGAATTTAAGGCGGTCAAACAGGCTGTCAGGAAAAAGCAGCTCAATATGTCCGAACTGAACGAACGGTGCCGCAGAATATTACGCTATAAATACATTGCGGGATTAAATCATGTCAAAACCATACCGGTGAAATCTCTCCATGAAAGACTCAACACGCCGCACTCGGAATGGCTTAATGCCAGATTAAACGCCGAAGCTGTTACGGTTGTCAAAAACAGCGAAAACATTCTGCCGCTAAAAGGATTAGACAAAAAACACATTGCAGCCGTCGCCCTGGGAGAACCGGCCGGCAATGAATTTCACAATACATTAAATAAATACGACAACATCGATTGTTACAGTATACCGGTTAATGCCGATCGCCGCGACATAACAGATGTCTTCGACCGGCTAAACGGTTACGATGTCATCATCTGCAGCGTGCACAGCGCAAAATCGGGAGACAGCCCCGAACTGCGGAAGCTTGCTGCCGGAAAAGAGGTCGTGTTTGTCTTCTTTACCGTCCCATACCTGTGCGCAAGATTCGGAAATTCCATAGAAAAGGCGCAGGCGCTTGTCATTGCTTACGAACCGACATTATTGGCGGAAAACTATGCCGCACAGGTTATCTTCGGCGGAATCCCGGCCAAAGGTTCTCTGTCCGTGGGCATACCGGGTTTATTCCCTTTGGGAATCGGGACAGGAACCGAAAAAACAAGGCTGGGATTTCATGAACCGGAAGAAGTTAATGTAAATCCGTATAAACTGAATGTGATAGATTCCATTGTGCAGGAAGGACTTGACCGGGAGGCGTATCCGGGATGTCAGGTGATCGTTGCAAAAGACGGTATGATAATCTACAACAAAGCGTTCGGGTATTACGACTATACAAAAAACCGCGAAGTGACCGAAAGAACGGTCTACGACCTCGCTTCCGTATCGAAAGCTGCCGGAACGCTTCTTGCATCAATGAAAGCATACGATGAAGGGCGTTTCCAGTTAACAAACAAAATCTCGGAATTTGTGCCCGGATTGAAAGATTCCGATAAAAAAAACATCCTGATAAGGGATTTGCTTTATCACCAGTCCGGCCTGCCCCCGACAATCCCTTTTTATGAGCAGGCTATTGACAAAAACAGTTTCAGCGGGTCATTATACAGCCGAAAAAGAGATGCGAATCACCCCGTACAGTTCGACACGCGTACATACGTAAATACAAATTTCAAATATAATCCCGATATTGTATCCGACAGGCGACGAAACGGGTTCGGTACGGAAGTGGCGCAAAACTTTTTTATAAATGATGCGTTTGCCGGCGACAGTATCCTGTCCGGCATAAAAAATGCCCGGATGAGCGTTTCCGGAAGATACGTGTACAGTTGTATTAACTTCATCCTGCTTAAAATGATGATAGAACGGCAAAGCGGCGAAACGATGGACAGATTTTTACGTAAACATTTCTTCGACCGTCTCGGCGCTTCTTCCACTACATACAATCCTTTACAGGTAATGAATATATCGCGCATCGCACCCACGGAAAACGACCGGTTTGTCAGACGCCAGATACTGCACGGATACGTACACGACGAAGCCGCCGCTTTTCAGGGAGGCGTGTCCGGCAATGCGGGTCTGTTCTCTTCGGCCGTAGACCTTGCAAAAATCATGCAGTTATACCTGAATAACGGGACATACGGAGGGGAAAGATATTTGTCCGAAAAGACATGCAATTTATTTACCGGCAGCAAATCGCCGGTAAGCCGTCGCGGGCTGGGATTCGATAAACCCGACACCAAGAATCCCTCCCGTTCCCCGTGCGGGCTTCTGACGCCACAGGCCGTCTACGGTCACACAGGCTACACGGGAACATGCTTCTGGATAGATCCGGTAAATAACATGTTTTTCATATTCCTCAGCAACCGCACCTGGCCGTCAAGGACAAACGCAAAACTGTTTTCGCTGGACATCCGCACCCGCATACAGGACGCCATATACAAGTCTTTGGAATAAATCGGGCGCGGGGGATATCCCCGTGACGGAACCGTCCCGTTCGAAGTCAAACGATACTGAGTAGCGCCACATTTTCTACATGGTGCGTATGCGGGAACATATCTACCGGTTGCACCTTGCGTACACGATATTTCACGCTTAGACGGTTCAGATCCCTTGCCTGTGTTGCCGGATTACAGCTGACATAAACGATACGTTTCGGTTCCGTTGCCAGAAGGATGTCGACGACATCGTCGTGCATTCCTGCGCGGGGCGGGTCGGTGATGATGACATCGGGTTTTCCGTGCCGGGCAATAAATTCGGATGTAAGCAGGTCTTTCATGTCGCCTGCGAAAAACTCCGTATTGTCAAGGCTGTTCAGACGGGCGTTTGCCATGGCGTCGTCAATAGCTTCGGGGACATATTCTATGCCGATGACTTTTTTTGCATTGCGGGCGATGAAGTTGGCGATTGTTCCCGTACCTGTATATAAATCGTATACGGTTTCGTTGCCCGTCAAGCCGGCAAATTCGCGTGCGATGGAATATAAGCGGTACGCCTGGCGGCTGTTTGTCTGGTAAAATGACTTCGGCCCGACTTTGAATTGCAGACCTTCCATTTCTTCGATGAGATGATCTTTGCCGCAGAAGGTCAGGACTTCCCTGTCGGTTATCGTATCGTTGCATTTGCCGTTAATGACATACATGAGCGACGTTATTTCGGGAAATCCGTCTTTCACGGCGTTAAGCAGGCGTTCCCGTTTTTCTTTATCGTCTTCGAAAAAGACAACGATAATCATCACTTCGCCGTTGGAGGACGTCCGGATGATAAGTGTGCGGATAAAACCGTTCTGACTGCGCAGGTCGAAAAACGGATAGTGAGCGGCGATGCAAAAATCCTTTATAAACAGGCGTATCCTGTTTGATATGTCGTCCTGTAACCAGCATTTGCGAATGTCGAGCACTTTGTCGAACATCCCCGGTATATGGAAGCCTGCGCCATCCATTGCAGGGAATTTCGTATCGTCGGATATCTCTTCGTTCGTCAGCCACCGTTTGTTTGAAAACGTAAATTCCAGCTTGTTGCGGTAGAAGGTCGTCTGTTCGGAGCCGGTTATCGGGCATACTTCTTCCGCTTCAACCTTTCCGATTCTTGTGAGATTGTCGATAACCTGTTTGTGTTTATATTTGAGTTGCGTTTCGTAAGGTAAATGCTGCCATTTACACCCTCCGCACGTTGTGAAATGTTCGCAAAACGGGTCCGTCCGTTCTTCCGAATATTTATGAAACCGCACGACGCGCCCTTCCGCGTAACTGTTCTTTTTCCGTGTGAGTTGTATGTCAACAATGTCTCCGGGCGCAGCCCACGGTACGAAAACAACCAGATTATCAACTTTAGCCAAAGCTTTACCCTCGGCCGCCACATCCGTGATTTCCACCTTTTCCAATACAGGCAATTCCTTTTTATTACGTTTCAAAATGACTGATTTTTTATATTCGTGCGGCAAACTTACATGAAAAAGTCCGGTTATACAAG
>JAITDQ010000245.1 GCA_031282485.1 Tannerella sp.
GAAAATTCCGCGCGACACGTCGCAAATTATTTATCTCGCTCTACTGGAAAGCCCGGAACACGCAGCAGTCGCCAAAAAACTGCCGGCGACTGAACGGCCCCCCGCCCGATAAGGGAAAAATTTAACAGTTTATTCACAGAAAAGCAACCTGTCGATAACAGTTATACGTTTCCTTTGCCGCGTGAAACAGTAACAGAGAAAATATGCACAAAAACTTTCAGAAAAGTTTAAAGGAAGAACTGGAAAAATTCCTTCAATCCGAGAATGACAAATTCCCGCCGGAAGATACATTGAAAATAGACCTCCACTGCCATGACTGCAACAGCGATGTGCCGGACGAACTGATCGGCCGCCTGCTCTCCGTCCCCGAAACCTGGATATCAGGCGAGGTACTTTTGCAGGAACTGAAGAGAAACGGATGCCGGGCATATACGATCACCAATCATAATAACGCCCGCTCGTGCTACATCATGCAGGACAAAGGCCATGACATCCTTACGGCCGCAGAATTCAGCTGTCTGGTACCCGATTTCGACACCGGTATCCACGTGCTTGCCTACGGTTTTAATCCCGAACAGGAAAAACGCCTTAACAAACTGAGGAAAAACATCTACGCTTTTCAGGAATATACCTGCGAACACGACATCCCGACCGTCTGGGCGCATCCGCTCTATCACTATGCCGTGAAACAGACGCCGTCGCAGGATTTCTTCAATAAAATGCTCCTCCTTTTCGAGCGTTTCGAATGTCTGAACGGCCAGCGGGACACGTGGCAGAATATGCTTGTGAAGGAATGGATCAGCCGGTCGGACGAAGAGACACTGACCCGCCTCTCAAAACAGTATGACATCGGACTCACGCAATATTGCCGTCATCCGTACAGGAAAATCCTGACCGGCGGTTCGGACAGTCACATGGGCATCTTTTCCGGCATGACGGGCGTACATGCCTGCGTCCCCAACCTGCAACAGCGTTTAAACGCCGCCGTCCCCCGCTCGCAGTTAGCGCTGGAAGCGATAAGGGAAGGACGTCTGGCCGTATACGGTTCCCACCAGAACGCGGAAAAACTGACCCTCGCTTTCCTGAACTACGTATGCCAGATAGCGATGAACTTCCGCGATCCCGGCCTGATAAGGTTACTTTTGCACAAGGGCAATACCGTCGAGAAAGCCGTTTCCGCGCTGGCCTCGAATATTTTCTGCGAAGTGAGGAATCATAAAACCACCATGTCGTTCGTCAAACTTTTTTACGAGTGCATGATGGGCAGGAAACCGTCCTTCTACAAACGTCTGCTCGTTTCCTCCGACTATAAGCCCGTATTTGACATCGCCGTCAACATGTCATCCCTGTACGGCAGGGATCAAAAAACGTTTGTCACGGGTTATTACGAATCGCTCCTGTCGATCAACAGACACATAAACGAAATACTGGCCGGACGCCTGGAACAGAAAATCAGCAAAATAAACGGAAAAGGATTCGACAAGTCGCTTAACGACATCATCTCGCATCTGGAATTGCCCGTCAATATCCGGTCATACCTCGGCCGGACGTCGAGCGGTGAAAAACGTGTAGACATATCCGGTTTCTTAGACGGCCTGTCCTTTCCTTTTTTCACGTCGCTGTTTATCCTTGCCGCCCATTTCACCGGCGCGAAAGCATTGTACAATACCCGTCCGCTCCTGAAGCAGTTCTCAAAAAAACTCGGCAAATTCGAACACCCGGAAAAAATCCTCTGGATGACGGACACATACGGCGACAGGAATGACGTGTCAATGTTCCTGCAGCAGATGCACGAACAGGTTAAACTGCAGGATTTGCCGGTAGACATCGTTGTGTGCAGCAACGACGTAAAGCCGGACGACCACCTCGTCATACTGAAGCCTTTAATCCGTTTCGCGATACCCGTCAACAGGGAGCAGACCGTCAACGTACCTAATTTTGTCGAGCTGCATAATCTGTTTTTAGAAGGCGAATACGACCGAATCGTATGTTCCACGGAGGGCGTTATGGGGATATTTGCCCTGTACCTGAAACACGCCTATACGGTAGAAGCGAATTTCCATGTGCATACCGACTGGCTGATGTACGTCCGCGATGTGCTGCATTTCGACAAACGCAATTCGGACAGGGTAAGACGCATGTTAAGGTTATTTTATTCTTCCTTCGACAGGGTATTCATCTCCGCTTCCGGTCGGAAGAAATGGATGAAAAGCTACCACATGACACCGGACGCAAAACGTATCTGCCAGACATCCCATTGGGTCGCCCCCGGTTCCGCCCCGCAACCGGACGACAAATGCCTCGAAAAAGATATGCCGGCACTGTTAAAAGAACTCTTGGATTATACGGGAATAATGATTAATGGTTAATGATTAATGGTTAATGATTAACCGTTAACCATTAACCGTTGACCACTAAAATATAACCGTTTTATTTTTATAGGCAAGCACTTTGCGTTCGATGTGCTTTTGTACGGCGCGTGAAAGAACGATTTTTTCGAGGTCTTTTCCTTTGTTTATCAAATCCTGCACGGTATCCTTGTGCGTGACGCGCACGATATCCTGTTCGATGATCGGGCCGGCATCAAGTTCGGTAGTAACATAATGGCTGGTCGCCCCGATGATTTTCACGCCACGCTCGAACGCTGCATGATAAGGTTTGGCTCCCACGAAAGCGGGAAGGAAGGAGTGGTGTATGTTTATGATCCTGTTCGGGTATTGCCCGATCATATCTTCCGAAACGATTTGCATATACCTCGCAAGAACGATAAAGTCAATCCCGTGTTTTTTCAACAGTTCGAGTTCCCGTTTTTCCTGTTCCGCTTTGTTTTCCTTCGTGACGGGGAAAAGGTAATAAGGAATGTCAAAACGCTTCGCAACCACCTCCATGTCCGGATGATTACTTATGATCAGCGGAATCGTCACGTTCCATTCGCCCGCCGTATAACGCGCCAGAATGTCATACAGACAGTGCGACATCTTCGAAACGAAGATCGCCATCCGCGGCCGGTAACCGGAAAAATAAAGGCGGAAACTGATGTCGTACTTCTTCGCGTACAGCGTATTGAAGTAATCCTCAATCTTCCCGTCCGGGATAAGGAATTTATCCAGTTCCCATTCCATACGCATGAAGAAAATATTTTCCACATGGTCGACATGCTGGTCGAGGTAGATAATATTTCCGTTGTTTATACTTATAAAATTCGTTATGTCGGTAACTATACCTGCTCTGTCCGGGCAATGTAGAAGTAATTTTGCCGTGTTCATAAATATTGTTTTACTGTATTTGAGGGCGCAAAGATAATGCAAACCGGGATGAATACAAAATAAATAACCGGCCAATCTTGCAGGAAATCGTTTGCCCCGGATTGCTCCGGCAAAGAAAAATGAGCAAAAGGGACAGGAAATTCCTCCGTTATAGCTAATTTTGCAGAAAAAATCACAGAATGAGCATAACAATTATAGGAATCGAATCATCGTGCGACGATACGTCATGCGCCGTCATCCGCGACGGCGTTTTACTTTCGAACGTTGTCGCTTCGCAGGCCGTACACGAAGCCTACGGCGGGGTAGTGCCGGAACTGGCCTCGCGGGCGCACCAGCAGAACATCGTTCCCGTCGTCGCGGAAGCCATGCGGCAGGCGGGCGTCGGACTGCCGGAACTTACGGCAATAGCGTTCACACGCGGCCCCGGACTGCTTGGCTCGCTGCTTGTCGGCACGTCGTTTGCAAAAGGACTGTCGCTCTCCCTGGGCATACCCATGATTGAAGTCAACCACCTGCAGGCTCATGTCTTGGCGCATTTCATAAAACAGACGCCCGGTGACGGCAATCATCCGGCATACCCGTTTCTCTGCCTGCTTGTGTCGGGGGGAAACTCGCAAATAATCAAAGTGAATGCATACAACGACATGGAAGTTATCGGTCAGACGATTGACGACGCGGCGGGAGAAGCTTTCGACAAGTGCGCCAAAGTAATGGGACTGGGTTATCCCGGCGGACCGGTTGTCAATCGCCTGGCCGGTCAGGGAAATGCGAACGCCTTCACGTTCAGCAAACCGCATATTCCCGGATACGACTACAGTTTCAGCGGACTTAAAACCTCTTTCCTCTACACCCTGCGCGACGCACTGAAGGAAAACCCCGATTTCATCGGGCAAAACCGTGAAGACCTCTGCGCCTCGCTGCAAAAGACCGTCGTTGACATCCTTATGGACAAACTGCGAAAGGCAGCCGGCGACCTGCAGATAAGGGAAGTTGCCGCAGCCGGCGGCGTTTCGGCAAATTCCGGCCTGCGCGACGCGTTCCGCGACCATGCCGAACGTCTTGGCTGGAAGATACATTTGCCCCCGAACGCCTTCACGACGGATAACGCCGCAATGGTAGCCATTACGGGATACTATAAATACCGGGACGGCGCGTTTTGCCCGATAGATGCAGTCCCTTATGCAAGAGTGGAATCAAACATTAAATAGATAAATTTATGACGGTTGAAATAATTACAATAGGCGATGAACTGCTCATCGGCCAAGTGGTTGATACAAATTCGGCCTGGATGGCAAACGTGCTGAACGACGCCGGATTCCGTGTGGTACGCAAGGCGACCGTCGGCGACGAAGCGAACGATATCGTAAAAGCGATAGACGAAGCACGCCGCCGCGTGCCGGTCGTACTCCTGACGGGAGGTCTGGGGCCTACGAAAGATGATATTACGCTGAAAACGCTGTGCCGTTATTTCGATTCCGGCATGCATTTTTCGGAAGAAGTGTACGAAAATATTGAGCGCATTTTCAGGAACCGCAACTTTCAGATGAACGAACTGACGCGCAATCAGGCAATGGTGCCGGATAAAGCCGTCGTCATCCGTAACGAAGCAGGAACGGCGCCCTGCACATGGTTCGAAGACGGCGGCGGAGTGCTCGTTTCAATGCCCGGGGTGCCCTATGAAATGAAATGGCTGATGTCGAACGAAGTTATCCCGCGCCTTAAAAAGAAGTTTCATCAGGATGTATTTATAAAACACCGGACATGCTGGGTTGCAGGCTATCCCGAATCCATGCTTGCGCTGGAACTGGCGGACTTTGAACAAAACATGCCCCCGTTTGTCAGGCTCGCCTACCTTCCGCAACCCGGAATCATCCGCTTACGCCTGTCGGCATATCACGGTGACGAAAAGACAGCCGCCGAAACGCTCGCCTCCCTGCAAACGCAGCTGCGGGAAATACTGAATGACCATATTATCGCGGAAGAAGACAAAAGCCTTGAAACGCTGACAGGCGAACGCCTGCGCGCCGGAGGTCTTACCGTCGGTACGGCCGAAAGCTGTACGGGAGGCGCCGTCGCGTCCCTGTTAACGTCCGTTCCCGGAAGCTCCGACTATTTCATCGGGAGTATCGTTTCGTATGCAAACGCGGTAAAACACAAGGTGCTGGGAGTGCCGGAAGAGGATTTGGTACGTTACGGCGCAGTCAGCCGGCAGGTGGTCGAACAGATGGCGAGAGGCGCGTTAAAAGTGTTGGGCTGCGATTATGCCATTGCCACATCCGGCGTGGCCGGACCCGGGGGAGGCACTCCCGAAAAACCTGTCGGTACAGTCTGGATAGCCGTAGCCGGCAACGGGAACGTGACCGCAAAAGAATATCATTTCACCGTCCACCGCGAAGTAAACATTCAGCGCACCGTCAACATGTCGCTGTTAATGCTGCTGGAGGCGCTGAACTGACGGGCGAACGCTAATGAAGCAGTATCTTCTGCACGGCGCCCGGTATGGACGGTTCGTCGTTCAGCGGTACAATCTTCAGTGAAGGCAGGAATTGATAACGCGGCACAAGGGAAACGGATTTGAGCTTTAACTCCTGCGGCACGTAACGGTCAATGTCTTTTTCCATCCGGCTTTTCCAGTCTTCCACAACGGTTGATGAAACGGGATAAAATTTGGAGAGAAGAAATTCTTCGGGTTTGAAGAATACATTCCCCTTTTCTGCCGCCAACGGTATGGACGTATTAAACGTCGTATTTTCCGAAATGGCATTGTTAAGGATATATATTTCGGTACCGGATTCGGGAGCGCCCAATACCTTATCGCCCGCATTATGAAAATTTATAATCGTATTGTGAGATATAAAAATCCGGTTTACGGGATAATAATTGCTGTTTTCCCTCGCAAAATTGATGACATGCGGATTTTCGGGCATGGCCGATTTCTGAATAATATTGCCGACAATGACAGCCTGTCCGCCGTCGGGTATGTCTATCTCGTAACTTGCTTTCGATGCGGCATCGTTGCCGTCCGCAATCATGTTATAGTAAATTTGATTGAGAGCCGCCCTGCTTTTTATCAGGTGTCCAATATTTGCATGATGAAAATAACTTCCCGAAACATAAAAACTTCCGATACGTCCGACATATATATCATGCGACAGTCCGTCTCCATAGCCGCTGTATCCGAACTCGCTGTTCTTCACCGTCAGGGTTGTTGTGGCGAGATTGCCGGTAAGCAAACCCATTTCATTGTGCAGGAAACGGCAGTCGATGACGGTCAGCTGTCCGTCCGTCAGCCTTATTCCCGCGCCGTTTTGATCGGAAACTTTGGCGTTGATAAAAGTGATT
>JAITDQ010000289.1 GCA_031282485.1 Tannerella sp.
CTATCACGGAAATCAGCCGTTCTTCGTCCGGTTCCTGTGCGAATACCGGTTTCGGTAAATGGCAGCACAGAAGTGCAACTAATACTGCATAATATCTTAATAACATACTCTTCATCTTATCAAATTTCCAAAATGATGCGTGCAAAAGTACGGATTATCTATTAAAAACAAAAACCGGGGTGTTAATTTATCTCTACCGCGTTTCGGTTCTTTAAAGCTTTTTTTGCGGGAGGGGGGTGGACAAAGGCACACCCCCACTCCCACCCCCTTGAGAGGACGAGAATCGCGTCCGATTAATTTTTTTCATTTATTTGCCCACAATGCATGTGAAATAAAAGTTTTTTATTATACATTTGCCCAAAATTTTAGTTTTTTCTGAAGATGAGTTTAATTTTTTCCTGTTACCTGTGTGTGAATTATTCATCCGTTTAATAATGTGCTTATGATTCATGCAGGACAACAGACTTCCGTCGAGAAAATAAAACGGGGCGACACGCGGGAGTTTGAACGGCTGTTTCGCTCCTGTTACAAACACCTGTGCGTCTATGCGGAGAATATCACAGGGGATGCGCTCGAGGCGGAAGATATTGTCAGCAACACGTTTGCCCGGCTCTGGGAAAAACGTGAACAGCTGCAAATCCATACCGCCGTCGAATCCTATCTTGTGTCTGCCGTGCGTCATGATGCGCTCAATTACCTGAAACATGCCGCTGTGGAGGAACGTTACCGCGCGAATGTGGAATACCGGTTGACGCATGCGGATTTGCTGAATCCCGAAGAAGACAGCCATACGCCGCTGAGCGATATGCTGGAGAAAGAACTGAACGAACTGATTGAAACTGCCCTGCGGACGCTGCCGCCCCAGTGCCGCGAGATTCTTATGCTTCATAAAATGGACGGCTTGTCCTATCAGGAAGTTGCCGACAGGTTAAATATTTCTATAAATACGGTGCGCACGCAACTCATGCGGGCGATGAAAAAAATGCGCGTCGCACTGAAAACGTTAGATCCGTCCGGAAGGGAATCAAATTCACACGCGCCGCCGGATGACCGTTCGTCAAAACTGTATTTTATACCTCCTGCCTTAAAGCCTTTCTACGACATGCTTTTTAAGGGGAACTGACCGGACGGCGACGAAAATCGCGCGAAAAGTATAATTTTTTTTTGGAAGAAACAAATGTTTTGATTAAATTTGCCGCTACAAAAATTAAATGAACCAATAAAACAAAACGAAATGAACATGAATCAGACACGCAATTACAATTGCAAAAACGAAGAACTGCCCGTCATTTGCGGGTATGCAGCGTTCACGCTGCGACGCGATTTGAAAGATTTCCAAAACTATTCGCCCAAGTTCAGCGAGGATTATGCCGCGGGGTTTGAAGTTAAAATTACCGCCGCTACGGAGCTGGTCAATCCTAAGACAGAGACGGCCGAAAGCAAGGCCATTACAGCGCGGATGTATGCCACGGCCGACGGGCTGATCGATTCGCTGAACCGGCTGGAAGGCTACCTGAAACTGGCAAAGGCGCAAATACCGGTTTCGGCGGCCGATTTCGGTATTCCGGTGTTGCGGAAGAAAATCAATCGGAGGGACACGGAGGGTGTGCTGCAGAATCTGCGCTTGGTGACGTCCAACGTGTACAAGTACAACCAGCCGCTGACCGTTGCAGGTTTGAACGACAGTCTGATGGCGCACCTGGAAAACGCTGCCGCATCAATCGCCGCAGATAATATCGCACAGTACGAAATACTGACGCGCCGGATCGAACTGGTAAAAAACAATGTGTACGTTCTGAACGACCTGTACGCTCAACTGACCGAGATTTGCGAAATCGGCAAGATTCTGTACAAGCAGAAAGCGCCCGAAAAGGTGAAGGAATATACCTTTAACTACCTGCTGAAGAAGGTGCGTCACGATTCCAAAAACACAACGGATAAGAATACAACGACGGAATAGGTTTTGAGTGCGACGGATTGGATTTTAAAGACGACTGTAGGGATTTTGAGGTCTACTGAAAGGGTTTAAGAGGTAACTAAAAGAATTTTGAAAGCGACTGAAGTGGTTTTAAAGGCAACAGAAAGAGTTTTGAAGGCGACTGAAGGGATTTAAAGGGTAACTGAAAGAGTTTTGAAAGCGACTGAAAGGGTTTAAAAGGCAACTGAAAGAGTTTTAAAGGCGACTGAAAGGATTTAAAAGGTAACTGAAAGAGTTTTGAAGATAACTGAAGGAATTTTGAAGGCGACTGAAAGGACTTTGAAGGCATCGATAAATCTTCTGAACATGACGGAAGAAATTCCGGAAATGAAAGTTGGGTTTTAGTGATGCAAAATTTTAATATGTGACACTTTGAAGGATCAAAAGGGCTGAAAGCCCGATAATCAATAGCGCAGGGCAACGCCCTGCGGAATGAATGTCACGCAAATACCAAGCCCTGAAAGGGCGGAATCCGGATAAACAGATTCCGCTCTTTCAGGGCTTCGGGTATTAATGGCCGGCTAAGACACAGGACAACGCCCTGTGTCTAATGATTTGTGGGCTTTCAGCCCTCCCGTGCAGACGCAATGCATCGCGTCGCACTTCAAAACTGTTATATGCTGTTTATTTCGCATTACTTGGTAACATGAAGCGGAAGGCGGACAGGACGAAACCGTATTATTGTCCACGAATTACACGAATTAACACGAATTTCATGAAAAAATATTCGTGGAAATTCGTGTAATTCGTGGACAATGTCAACTGCCTCCGCTGAGGATTGCGTTATACCGTTCGTCATCGTTTATGATGCGCAGGGCTTCCAAATAGCTGTCGTTTTTTTCGTTTATTATCTGGAAATATTCGCTCATGTCGAACAGGTCACGCGCTATGAGGGCTTTTAGCTGGAGGGAGATGAGTTCTTTGGATTTGTTGTACTGTTCTTCGTTAAATTCGATTTTTTCTTCTTCCGCCATGGCGAGGAGGTCTTGCAACATTCGGTCTGTTACGGCAAATTTCTCCTTGTATGTTTTTATTTTGGAATAGTTTTTTGTCAGTTCGGCGCGGTTTCTGTCGAGGTAACTCATCGCCATGCGGTTCATTACCCCGTACCGGACTAATCGGGAGTGATATTCCGTGACACGTGAAGAATCTACGGGGATAAATACGTCGGGCATGATGCCGCCGCCGCCGTAGACTGTTCTTTTGGACAGGAGTGTGCCGTATTTCAGGGAATCGGGGAAATGGATGCTGTCGGCGTACATCAGTTCGCCCTTGTTGTAACGTTCTATTATATCGTTGTTGTAGGCTTCGATGTTGCCTTTTTCGTAAGGGCGCTGGATGTTGCGTCCGGAGGGCGTGTAATAGCGGGCTACGGTGAGACGGATCATGGAACTGTCGGGCAGGACGATGGGGCGTTGCACAAGTCCCTTGCCGAACGTGCGGCGGCCTACGATTACGCCTCTGTCCCAGTCCTGTACGGCGCCCGAGACGATTTCGCTGGCCGAGGCGGACGATTCGTCTACCAGTATGATCAGTTTTCCTTTTTCAAATACGCCGTTTTCGGTGGCATTTGCGTCCCAGCGCGGTTGACGGTTGCCTTCCGTGTAGACGATCAGTTTGTCTTTGCCTAAAAATTCGTCGGAAAGGATGAATGCCGTGTTAAGATATCCTCCGCCGTTGCCCTGCAAGTCGAGGATGAGGTTTTCCATGCCTTCTTTTTTCAGTTTCAGGAACGCTTTTTCAAATTCTTCGATCGAAGAGGCGGCAAAACGGTTCAGACGCAAGTATCCTGTTTTCCTGTCCGCCATGTAGGCAGCCTCCATGCTGTATACGGGAATGACATCGCGGATGATTTTAAATTCCAGCAGGTCGGGCGCGGCGCCACGTTTTACCTTTATACGCACTTCCGTTCCTTTTTTACCGCGTATCCGGTTTATCACGTCGGTATTATTCATTTTAACGCCCGCAATAAGCGTGTCGTCGACCGAGATGATGCGGTCGCCGGCGATGAGGCCGACCTTTTCGGACGGTCCACCCGAGATGACCTGCACTACATACAGCGTATCGGTCAGCATGTTGAACTGTATGCCGATGCCGTCGAAATTAGCTTCCAGCGGTTCGTTCATCCGGCGGGTTTCTTCCGCGTTCGTGTAGGAGGAGTGAGGGTCCAGTTTTTCGAGCATGGCGTTAATGGCGTCTTCGGTTATTTTTGTGCTGTTTGTTTCGTCGACATACAGGTTTGCAATGGCCGAATAGGCGGTCAGTAACTTCTGTGCGTTTGTTTTTTCTTCAAAATTCTGTGCTTTCGTACAGCCGGGTGCAAATGCATATATTGCGAGGAGAAAGAGTAATTTTTTCATTTTGTTACGGGGATTAAGTTTGTTATGTCTTTTTTATAATGGATAAGTTCGCGCACGAGGCTTGAGCTTACGTGTTCATATTCGGGTTCGGAGATGAGGATGACGGTTTCCATGTTCGCCAGTTTGCGGTTTATGTCCGCCAGGGTTCGTTCATATTCGAAGTCGTTCAGGTTTCGGACGCCCCGCAGGAGGAAATCCACATGAAGTTCCTTTGCCAGGTCGGTTGTCAGCATATCATAGGATATGACCCGGATGCGTTTTTCGTCCGAATAAATGCGTTTGATGGCCTCCAGCCGTTCTTCCGGCGAATACAGCGTCTTTTTTCCGGTATTTACGCCGATAGCGATTACGATTTCGTCGGTAAAACACAGCGCCCGTTTTATAATCGAATGATGTCCGACGGTAAAGGGGTCGAATGTTCCCGAAAACAAAGCTTTTTGTTTCATTTTTATAAATCTGTTTCAGTTTGCCAAATCTTCTTCTACGACAAGGTTGTTGATAATAAAGTTTTGTCTTTCGGAAGTGTTTTTACCCATATAAAATTCGAGCATTTCCTTGATAAGGTCTTCTTTTTTCATTTTCACGGGGTCGAGACGTATGTCATTTCCGATAAAATGGCGGAACTCGTCGGGCGATATTTCGCCGAGACCTTTGAAACGGGTTATTTCCGGGTTTTTACCGAGTTCCCGCATGGCCGCCGACTTTTCTTCTTCCGAGTAACAGTAGATTGTTTTCTGTTTGTTTCTTACGCGGAACAGGGGCGTTTGCAGGATATAGACGTGATTTTTCTTTATCAGGTCGGGAAAGAACTGCAGGAAGAACGTAATCAGCAGCAGGCGGATGTGCATGCCGTCGACGTCGGCATCCGTGGCGATGATAACTTTGTGATAGCGCAGACCTTCCAGTCCGTCTTCGATATTCAGCGCCGCCTGCAGGAGGTTAAATTCTTCATTTTCGTAAACTATTTTTTTAGTAAGCCCGAAGGAGTTCAGCGGTTTTCCGCGCAGACTGAAAACGGCCTGCAAATTCGGGTCACGGCTTTTGGTAATGGAACCGCTTGCCGAATCGCCCTCCGTAATAAAGATACAGGACTTTTCCTTGTCGTTATTTTTATAGTCATTCAGGTGGGTACGGCAGTCGCGGAGTTTCCGGTTGTTGATGTTTGCTTTTTTTGCGCGTTCGCGTGCGAGTTTCGTCACGCCCGCAATCGCTTTGCGTTCTTTTTCCGAATCCAGTATTTTTTTCAGCAGGATATCAGCCGTTTCCGGATAGCGGTGCAGATAATTGTCGAGTTCCTTTTTTACAAAATCGTTGATGAATTTACCGATTGAAGGGCCTCCGGGACCCATATCTTTGGAACCCAGCTTCGTTTTCGTCTGGCTTTCGAAGACCGGTTCTTCCACTTTTATGCTTATGGCCGCGATAATTCCCGCGCGTATGTCGGGATACTCGAAATTTTTATTGTAAAACTCCTTCACCGTGCGGCTCAGGGATTCGCGGAAAGCCGTAAGGTGCGTTCCTCCCTGCGTCGTATGCTGTCCGTTCACAAAGGAATAGTATTCTTCCCCGTACTGGTTGCTGTGTGTGATGACCACTTCGATATCGTCGCCCTTCATGTGAATAATGGGGTAGAGCGGTTCCGTCGTCAGGTTTTCGTTCAGCAGATCGACCA
Source organism: Tannerella sp. (assembly GCA_031282485.1). Lineage (GTDB taxonomy): Bacteria > Bacteroidota > Bacteroidia > Bacteroidales > Tannerellaceae > Tannerella. The sequence goes on from JAITDQ010000289.1 coordinate 6,011, forward strand.
GCCCGTTTTCGGAACGAAAGCTTTTACCGTTAAAATTCACGGTAAGTCCCGTATTGAGGAAAACATAGTTTTTAATCAGGTTTTCGACAAATTCCTCCTTATACTCGTAGTTCGGAAAGATTTCGCGGTCGGGAACAAAGGATACCAGCGTACCGTTCCGTTCTTTCGTCGGGGAAATTTCCACATCGTTGATGATAATGGCTTTTTCGTATTCCACCCGTTTACATTCCCTGTCCCGGAAACATTCGATTAGAAAATAACTGCTGAGTGCATTGACGGCTTTGATGCCGACGCCGTTAAGTCCGACCGATTTCTTAAACGCCTTGCTGTCGTATTTGGCGCCGGTATTCATTTTGCTTGAAACGTCGACCACTTTCGTCAGCGGCACACCGCGGCCGTAATCGCGTATCGTAACGACGCCTTCTTTTATCTTGACGGAGATGGACTTGCCGAACCCCATCATATATTCGTCGACGGAATTGTCCAGCACTTCCTTCAGTAGAACGTATATGCCGTCGTCGGGAAACGTGCCGTCGCCAAGTTTTCCGATATACATGCCGGGACGGCGCCGGATATGTTCGTTCCATTCGAGGGTGATTATTTCCTTGTCTTCGTAAGAGATGTCTTTGTTTTTCGAAAAATCGTCTGTCATGTTAAATCTGTTTGATATAGGATCTTCTTGTTTTATGATGTTCGCGTTTGAAATAGTCCCATTGCGCCTGCACGGCGCTGTTGGTGACAAGTTCGGGATTACTTTCGGCATATACCGTTCCAAGGCGGATATATTGCGGGATAAGGTCGTTAAATATTAATGCATTGACGCCTTTATTCCGGTATTCGGGAAGAACGCCGATGAGATATAAATCCACCACTTTGGGTTTTGAATACAGCGCTTTAAGCAGGTATATGAAACCGAAAGGCAGAAACGAGCCTTTCGCTTTCCGCATGGCGTTCGACAGGTTTGGGAGCGTTATCCCGAAACCCGCGACGGCGTCGTCCGATTCGCGCACGACAATCGTTATCAGGTCGAGCCGCAGCATGGGGATATACATATTTACATAATATTCAATCTGCTTTTCCGTCAGGGGCGAGAAGCCGTACAGATGTCCGTAAGCTTCGTTCAGCGTCATAAATATTTTATTTGCGTAAGGCCATATCTCCTTGCGTTTTTGAAATTTCATGACTTTCAAACCATATTTTTCCCTTACAATATTCCCGATACGCAGATGCTTTTCGGGGACGCTGTCCGGGATGTATATTTTATATTCCCTCCAGTCCTGGTCTTTTTCAAAACCTATCCGTTCCAGCTGTTTCGGATAATACGGATAATTATATATGGTAGCCATTGTACCCAACAGGTCGAAACCTTCGACTAACATACCTTCGTGGTCAAGGTCAGTGAATCCCATAGGCCCGTGCAGCGCCGTCATGCCTTTTTCCTTTGCCCACGCCGTGACGGCGTCGAACAGGGCATCCACAACTTCGTCGTCATCTATGAAGTCGACAAAGCCGAAACGGGCGTGTTTCTGTTTCCAAATCCTGTTGCTTTCATGTACAATAATCCCGGCAATACGCCCGGCTATTTTTTCGTTTTTGTATGCAAGGAAATAAACAGCCTCGCAGGTTTCAAATGCGGGGTTCTTGTCCTTGGACAAAGTCATCATTTCCTCATCGGTCAGATTGGGTACGTGGTAAGGACTGCGTTTGTAAAGACTGAGATTGAATTTGACAAAATCCCGCAGTTCTTTCTTCGTTTTTACTTCTTTAATTTCAATTTTCATCGGTTGTATCGTATTTGGGCAGCAAATATAGTAAAAGTTGGCGATTAAAACAAAGATAACAATAAATCTTCGATGTCGGCTTTCATCCGGTTTTGTTTGCAGGAGAAATTATTTATCAGGATGACGACGGCGTAGAGCCTGCCGTCTTTTGTTACGTATCCCGCATAACTGCGTACGCGGCTCATGCTTCCGCTTTTGAGGCGCGCTTTGCCGTGAAGCGCACTGCCTTTCAGCATGTTTGCCGCCGTACCGTCCATGCCGGCGCGGGGCAGTGAATTTATAAACACATCCGCCGCCTTCGATTTTGTTGCCATGTACGACAGCAGTTCGCACAGGAATCCGGCCGTTACCTTATCCGCAGGCGCCAGTCCGCTGCCGTCGAACATCCACAGTGAAGATGTTTCCAGACCTTTCTCCTTCCAGTATTCATGCAGCGTGCGGATGCCTTTTCCGAACGACGAAAGGACGTCGTCCGACTGATATTGTAACCCGACAGTTTTCAGGAGAGCGTCGGCATAGAGGTTGTGGCTGACGTGGTTTGTCGTGCGAATAATGTCTTTCAGGGGCGGGGAGTATGAGGTTGTGATGATTTTCCGTTCCCGGTTTTCCCATTTTCCGGCTTGCGACAGTATCCGGTAGCAGGTGGGGGCTTCCGCAATTTCCAGTCCTTCGTTTTTCAGTTTTTCCGCGACGTGTCCGGCGAGAAACAGCGCCGGTTCGGGGATGTCGCCGTGCAGTTTATATCCCGTGCGGTTTGCGGGAACGACGCCGTACAGATAACGTTCGGTGGAGTAGGGGAGGCCTGTGATGTAAGAGCTGTCCGCATCTGTTTTTTTGGCCGTCAGGTAGTTTCGGAAAACGATTGACGACATGTCCGGTTCGCTCCGTTCAATCACCGGTTTGCCGTCCGGTTCGCCGGTGTTGAGGAAGAGTGTGTAACGGTTATCGTATATGTTCAGGCCATAACATCCCTGTCCGTAGTAGCTGCCCAAATCTTCGCGCAGCCACTTCATGGAAACACCTTCGGTATCGAAAATACTTTCGTCGGCGATGACTGCGCCGGTTATTTTCCGTATGCCCGTACCTTTAATAGCCGATATCCATTCGTCGATTATTTTGTCGCGTCCGGTTTCCACGGCGGCCGAACCGGTCGTAGGGTCGCCGCTTCCGCGGATGTAAATATTCCCGTACAGGACGCTGTCGCGAATATCCCCGTCGTACATAACGGCCGTTTCGTACCGGAAACATTCGCCGAGAAGTTCAAGAGCCGTCGCCGTCGTCACGGTTTTCATCACCGATGCGGGAATAACTTCCCTGTCCGCATCCAGACTGAACATTACGGAATCGGCATGAACATCCTTTATCATAAAGGAAACCGACGCTCCGCGCATGTGCGGGGCATTAAGAAATTTTCCCACAGCCGGATGCGTCTGCGCCTTTCCCTGAAAGAGCGGCAACAAAAATAAAACAACAACAAAAATCTTTCTCATACGAACAAAACCGCTAATTATCGGCGTGCAAAGGTATTGTATTTTTTCAGGAAAAACATGCGGTAAGGCTTTAATTTATCGTAGCACTTTCATTATCGGAAAAAAGTTGTACTTTTGCACGCGTTATGCGAAAATTACTTGTAAAAACCGGAAGTTATATTCAGAAAGCGATAGACTTTACTTATCCGCTTTTCAGGAAATTCATGCCTCTGCAGATGTACCGGTATGGGGTTTGTGGCTGTACGAACGTCATGTTCGACTGGGTGCTGTATTTTTTCACGTATAATTTTATCCTGAAATACCGCCTTGTCGATTTGGGGGCGGTTACGTTAAGTCCGCATATTGCTTCGCTGATAATCATATTCCCGGTCGTAACGTTTTGGGGATTCCTGCTGCAGAAGTATGTCACGTTTACGGCGTCAGACCTGCGCGGACGGGTGCAGCTGATGCGTTATTTTATGGTCATCCTGGTCAATCTGCTGATAAACTATATCGGACTGAAAATAATGGTCGACGGACTGGGTTTCTTTCCTACTCCGTCGAAAATGATTATTACCGTCGTCACCGTTATATGCAGTTACATCGGACAAAATAAATTCACGTTCAAAATATCGCTTCACCCCACGGAAGAAACGGAAAAGACGGACAACACGTAAAAAGCCGCGCATATCAAAGCTTCGCGGTTGATAATTCTTTTCCTATTTGATGAATGGTATTCATAATTTCGTTTTCACGCTCTTTTGACGGTTTTTTCGTCCCCCTGATGTAGGAAGCCAAAAGGCTTTGCTGAATTCCCATCCGGCGGGCAACGGCCGAAGTATTAAGCTCCGGATGAGTAAGGAAAAAGCGGGAGATACCTGCCGGTTCGGGGTCATCGTAAAGAAAGCTTTCAA
>JAITDQ010000293.1 GCA_031282485.1 Tannerella sp.
CGAAAAGATTTGCAAATATACAAATTATTAATACATTTGCAATGCCAATTTGAAAATAAATTTATGAGTGGAATACAGGAATTCCGGAATGTGGCCTTTAAAGACACATCATTTGCCAACCTGATGCAAAAACGCATCTATAATGTACTGCTTATCGCGACCAAATATGACGCGTTCATGCTTGAGGACGACGGGCGCGTGGATGAGCAGATTTTTAACGAATACACCTCTTTAAGCCTGCGTTACCCGCCGCGTTTCACGCAGGTGTCTACCGAAGAGGAGGCGCTGAACGAGCTGAAAAACCTCGGTTTCGACCTGATTATCTTCATGCCGAACATGGTTGACCGCGACATGTTCGGAACGGCGAAAAACATCAAACTGCTCTACCCGGATATACCGATCGTCGTCCTGACACCGTTTTCCAAAGAGGTGTCGAAAAGCATTGCGAACGAAGACCTCGGCGCCATAGATTACGTCTTCAGCTGGCTGGGCAACTCGGAACTGCTGCTGGCTATCATCAAACTGATCGAAGACAAAATGAACGCCCCCGACGACACGGCAAGCGTAGGGGTGCAAATCATCCTGCTTATCGAGGATTCCATCCGTTTTTATTCGGCTGCCCTGCCGCATCTCTATAAATTTGTGCTCGAACAAAGCATGGAGTTTGCGAAAGAGGCGCTGAACGAGCACCAGAAGACGCTGCGCATGCGGGGACGCCCGAAAATCAAGCTGGCCAGAACGTACGAAGAAGCCATGCGCATTTATAATGATTACAGGGATAACATACTCGGGATCATATCGGACATCAATTTTACGAACGGCAATGAAAAGGATCCTTTAGCGGGGTACAAGTTTTGCAGTTACGTGCGCAGGGAAGGGGGGCCGACACCTGTCATACTCGAATCGTCCGACCCGGAAAACCGGAAATATGCAATAGAACTGGGCGCATCGTTTATCGACAAACGGTCCAAAACATACGAACGCGAACTGAAAAAAAAGATCATGCAACGTTTCGGATTCGGCGATTTCATCATCCTGAACCCCGAAACGAAAGAGGAAATCATGCGTATCCGTGACCTGAAAGATCTTCAACACAAGATGATGGAGATTCCCGATGATTCGTTGCGGTACCACCTTTCGCGCAATCATTTCTCCCGCTTTTTCTACTCGCGGGCGATGTTTCCGCCGGCCGAACTGCTGAAGCAGGTGGACGTCAGCGCGTATAAGGATATGGACGAAGCCCGGCAGTTCATCTTTGATATAATCGTGCAATACCGGCGGATGAAAAATTTCGGCGTAGTAGCCGTTTACCAGAAAGAGCGGTTCGATGAATACAGTAATTTTGCCCGGATAGGCAACGGTTCGCTCGGAGGTAAAGGGCGTGGCCTCGCGTTCATCGGCGCGATGATCAAGCGTTATCCTCAATTAGAAAAAGAGAATTTTCCCGTAAACATCCCGAAAACCGTCGTTTTGTGTACCGACATATTCGACGAATTTATGGAATCAAACAACCTGTACTCGGTTGCCCTGAGCGATATCGGGGATGACGGGATGTTGCAGCAATTCCTGCGTGCAAGCCTCCCCATGCGTCTTATTGACGACCTGATGGCATTTATTGAGGTCGTCGGGCGACCGGTTGCGATTCGCTCGTCGAGCCTGCTCGAGGATGCTCATTACCAGCCTTTCGCCGGTGTATATGCGACGTACATGATTCCCAACATGTCCGATAAATACGAGATGCTCCAATCGGTAAGCGACGCTATAAAAGGGGTTTATGCATCTGTGTTTTACAGGGACAGTAAAGCGTATATGACGGCAACCAGCAACCTGATTGAAAGCGAAAAAATGGCTATCGTTCTGCAGGAAGTTGTGGGACGCCGGTACGGGAATTATTTCTATCCGACCATAAGCGGTGTGGCCAAATCGCTCAATTTCTATCCGATCGGGAATGAAACGGCGGAAGATGGCGTCGCCAATATCGCCCTCGGACTTGGGAAATATGTCGTCGACGGAGGCCTCACTTTAAGATTTTCATCGCGTCATCCCCGCAATATCCTGCAAATGAGTACGCTGGATTTTGCCCTCCGCGAAACGCAAACGCATTTTCTGGCGCTGGAGATGAAAGATTCGGCGTTGCATCTGGCGGCGAACGATTCGTTTAACTTAATCAAACGCTCCGTCAAGGATGCGGACGACGACGGGATACTGAAATACATTTCTTCCACATACGACCCGCAGGATCAGGTCATACGCGACGGATACTATCCGGGAGGAAGAAAAATACTGTCGTTCGCCAACATACTGCAATACGACATGCTTCCCCTGAGCGATACGCTCAATCATCTGCTCGAAGCAGGACAGAAAGAGATGGGACGGCCTGTGGAAATAGAGTTTGCCGTCGACATCGAACCCGACTGCCGCGACAAAGGGGCGTTTTACATGCTTCAGATCCGGCCGATCGTCGACCGGAAAGAGATGATTGACGAAGACCTGGAACTAATCAACAGGGAGGATACGATCCTGTTTTCAAAAAGCGTACTCGGACATGGGATTATAAGCAACGCATATTATGTATTATATGTAAAGACCAATGCCTTTAATTCGTCCAATAACCAGCTGATCGCGTACGAAATTGAAAAAATAAACCGCCAATTCACCGGGAAAGACGAAAGTTATATCCTGGCCGGTCCGGGACGCTGGGGAAGCAGCGACACATGGCTCGGCATACCCGTCAAATGGCCGCACATAAGCAATGCGCGCGTCATAGTAGAATACAGCTTGGCCAAATATCCCGTCGACCCGAGCCAGGGAACGCATTTCTTCCAGAACCTGACGTCGTGCGGCACCGGATATTTCACAATCAACCCGGCAAACAATGACGTCTTCGACGAAGATTTTTTAAACGCGCAACCCGCCGCCGAAGAAACCCAATACCTTCGCCTCGTACGCTTCGACAGCCCGGCTATCATAAAAATGGACGGAAAAAAAAGCGTGGGCGTCGTAATGAAACCGGGGGCGGTGTGACGTTCTATGGGCTGCCTGACTTTAAAAATTGTTGACAATTGATTTGCTTATCTCATATAATTACCTTATTTTTGCACAGTTTCCATATACGGGTAATTATGCAAAATGAAGGTAACTATTTAATTCAAGAATACGTCGGTAAAACGATTGGACTTGGTTTCAGAGATAAAGGGTCGGCAAATAAACTGGTAAAAAATTTGCCTCAATATCTGAAAGGAACATTCAATTTTTCGCTCATAGAAATTGAAGGCGAAGAATTTTTATTGCTGACTCCACGGGCAACGGTTGATTTATCCACCTCGCGAACAGTTAAGTTTGCTAACCAAATCAGCAGGCAAACGGGTAAGCCGACGCTTATACAGTTCAAATCAATGGACAATATCAGACGGCGGACATTGATTCGGCACAGGGAAAATTTTGTTGTTCCCGACAAACAGATCTATATCCCCTCTTTGTGTATGTATCTCAATGAAGGCGGCAGTATTCGGCAATTTGCAGCAAAAGAAAATCTTTCGCCTTCCGCTCAGTTGTTATTATTGTATCACTTACAAAAAGCTTCACTGGAAAGTTTGCCGTTCAAAGACGTTGCAGAAGCATTAAACTATTCAAAAAAAACCATCTCCGTTGTGGCGGCAGAACTTCAAAGACTATCCATTTGTGAGGTAGAACAGATAAGTGAACACAGCAAAGTTTTGCATTTCAATAAGAAAGGTCGTAAATTATGGGACAGTGTTTCGTCGTCAATGACTTCGCCTGTTCAAAAAGTCCGGTACATCGACAGAAATCATCTTCCGGCAAATGTACCGCTTTATGCTTCTTACGATACTGCATTGGCTCATTATACTTTTATTGCGGATTCCTCACTGTCTTCATTTGCCGTTGACAGGAAAGTTTTTTCGGAACATCAGGCGGAAATACAAGAATTTCTGCATCCGGAAGAAGGAAATGTCCGCCTGGAAGTGTGGAAATATAATCCGGCATTATTAAGCGACGAACCGTTTATAGACAAACTTTCACTAATGCTTTGCTACAAGGATACGGATGATGAGCGGGTAAGAAAAGAAATAACAGAAATGATAAATAAAACAG
>JAITDQ010000340.1 GCA_031282485.1 Tannerella sp.
TTATCATCAATACTTTTCATCCTGGGCAAGCCCCACCGGTATTTTACGGCGAGGACGCGGGCGATAAAGATAGCTGACGAGGCGCTTATTTCGCAGACAAAGTCCGTCAACTCTATCCGGTAACAGATGTAGTATACAAGACCTCCGAATATGCACGCAAGTGCATAAACTTCCTTGCGGAAGACCAGCGGTATCTCATGTATAAAAATATCGCGGATAATGCCTCCCACGACGCCCGTTATCGTGCCCATTATGATCGCCACCCAGAAAGGATAACCGAGGGATACCGTTTTTTCGATGCCCACGACGACAAACAGCGCCAGCCCGATCGTATCAAAGATAAAGAACGGGGTGTCGAGCCGCACTAATTTCCGGCTGAATACAATGACAGTGACTAAGCCGGCAAAAGAACAGGAGACATACACGGGATTGAGCATCCAGAAAGGCGTTACGTCCAGAAGCAGGTCGCGCACCGTACCACCGCCGATCGCCGTCACAAACCCGACAACAAAGGCGCCGAACCAGTCAAATTCCTTCGCGGCCGCAAGTCGCACGCCGCTTATGGCAAACGCAATCGTCCCGGCAAACTCGATCACTTTCACAAACGTAACGGATGATACGTATCGAATCACTTCTTCCATAAACATACATTATTCTTTATCATCCAAGTATTTTTTCTTGAAAATATTCACTAAAAGGAAAAACATCGACATCAGCAACGGACCGAAAATGATGCCCCAGAAACCGAAAAGCTTAAGCCCGAGGATAACGCCGAAAACCGTAATCAGGGGATGCGTATCGGCCAGTTGTTTCTGGAGGACGAAACGTATCACGTTATCAATATTCACAAGTATGATGATGCAGTACACCGCAAGTCCCGCAGCCGCAATCCAGTTGCCCGTCAGGGCAAGGTAGACGACAAGCGGAACCCAGACAAGTCCCGTACCCAGAATGGGCACAATGGTGGCAACAGCCGTCAGGATGCCGAACAAAAACGGACTGGGGACGTCCGCTACCCAGTATCCCGTAATCGCCGTCACACCCTGTATGACCGCAAGCAGCGGTATCCCTATCGCATTGGAACGCACCATGCTGTGAATCTCGTCCATCACCGCATGTTTGTTATTTTCGTTGAAAGGCAGCATACTGTATACATATTCCTCCATATCCCGGCTGTTTATAAGCATGAAATACAGCAAAAAAATCATCACGGCGGACGTGACGGCAAGACCGCCGACCTGACTGATAATGAACTGGACGCTTTTCGTCACATAACCGGTTGCCGTTTCTATATTACCTGCGCTCAACACATCATATCCCGTCTTCTCCCGTACGAGGGATACCAGATGCTGCACGGTAGCTATCAACTGCGAAATGTCCACATTGATATCCTGTATCCTGCCGATGAGCAGCCATACGATAAAATATACGGGAACCAGCAGGCAGACAAATACTTCGAGGATAATAAGGATAGCCGCCGTTACGTTTTTCATCTTCCGCCGTTCCGTCAGGCGCGTCATCTGCCCGCGTACAAGCACATACAGCGTGAATGCTCCCAGCAACCCGTTCACAAAAGACCACAGCCCGCTGACAATCAACCAGCCCAAAAAGATAATCAAGGCAATAAGTGAGTAACTGAAATATTTTTCCTTCATTTTCATTGCATATTTTTTTTATATCAACGGGACAAAAATACGAAAAAATATCATTAATGATTAATGGTTAATGAATTTTCATTTGGATGTAATTCAAATTGTTGCGCTACCGGGAAAGTGCAGCGTGCACACCTGCCGGAAACCGCAACAGGTTGATGTGAATACACCCGTATAAAAAAGAAATTAACCGTTAACCGTTAATCATTAACCATTATTTCTTGTAACCATTATTTTTCGTACTTTTGTGCCGTTGATAAATAATATTCTATGGAAGAAAACATTATTTTCCCTGCCGAATGGTATCCTCAAAGCGCCGTTCAGTTGACGTGGCCGCACGAACAGTCCGACTGGGCGCCGGTCATTGACGAGGTCACGGAATGTTTCGCCGCAATCGCGCGGGAGATTGTGAAGCGTGAAAAACTGCTGATCGTATGTGCCGATGAAGCGGAAGTTCGCCGCCGCCTCGCCGGCGTTCGGGATGATAACATCCTGTTCTGCGAAATGCCGACCAACGACACGTGGGCGCGCGACCACGGCGGCATTTCCGTTTTTACGAACGGGAAACCGACCGTCTACGACTTTGTATTCAACGGCTGGGGCATGAAGTATGCCGCCAACCACGACAATCTGATTACGCGGACGCTTTTCCGGTCGGGCGTTTTCGGCGCGGATGTCGACATCGTCAACATGCAACCGTTTGTACTCGAAGGCGGAAGCATCGATACGGACGGGAAAGGCACTTTACTGACAACCGTCGAATGTCTCGCCTCGGTAAACCGTAACGAATACCTCAACCGCGAACAGCTGGAATATCACCTGAAAGATTTCTTCGGACTGAACCGGATTCTCTGGTTAGAAAACGGCTTCCTCGCGGGAGACGACACCGACAGTCATATCGACACGCTGGCGCGTTTCTGCGACGAACAGACCATTGCATACGTGCAGTGCACCGACCCGCTCGACGAACATTTCGACGAGTTGCAGGCAATGGAAGACGAACTAAAAGCTTTCCGCACAGCCGGCGGCAAACCGTACCGGCTGATACCGTTGCCAATGGCCGACAAAATCACATGGAACGGCGAACGCCTGCCTGCCACCTATGCCAATTTCCTTATCATAAACGGAGCCGTATTGCTCCCCTTTTATCAAAGCGACAAGGATGCAAAAGCCCGGGAAGCGCTGCAAAAAGCTTTCCCCACCAGGGAAATCGTCGG
>JAITDQ010000016.1 GCA_031282485.1 Tannerella sp.
CCTACCGCCGCCGCCATCGGTTCGTCAATCAGATAAACTTCGCGTCCCCCTGCCCTTTCGGACGAATCCCTTACGGCGCGACGCTCCACTTCCGTTGCGCCCGACGGCACACAGATAACGATGCGTAAGGGGGGGGAAAACCAATAGTTTTTAAAGTTTATCATTTTTATCATACCGCGTATCATCTGTTCGGCAGCGTAAAAGTCTGCGATAACACCGTCGCCGAGAGGACGTATCGTACGTATCTCGTCGTGTGTCTTTTCATACATCAGGCGTGCCTGTTCACCAACAGCAAGCACCTTGTCCGTCCGTCTGTCGAGCGCCACCACCGAAGGTGCGTCGACCACTATTTTGTCATCGCAGATGATGATCGTATTAGCCGTACCAAGATCGATTGCTATATCTTTTGTAAAAGAGAATAATCCCATAGTGCTTTATTTCGTTTTTAGTTAAAAAATAATTAATGTTTAAAATGACGAACGCCTGTTTTGACCATGCTCATATCATGTTCATCACAATATGCTACCGACAGATGATCGTTGACGGAACCGGCAGGCTGGATAACAGCCGTAATACCCGCTGCTTTTGCGATTTCCACGCAGTCGGGGAACGGGAAAAATGCATCGGAAGCCATTACCGCGCCGTTCAGGTCGAAATTAAACGAACGGGCTTTTTCGATGGCCTGTTTAAGGGCATCGACACGCGAGGTCTGCCCTACCCCACTCGCACACAGCTGTTTATTCTTAACAAGCGTTATCGCGTTTGACTTGCTGTGCTTCACCAACTTGTTTGCAAACAGTAAATCCGTAATTTCCGTCTCCGAAGGCGTTTTTTTCGTCATCGGTTCGAGGTCGGCCGAAGTTTGTATGCTCAAATCGCGATCCTGCACCAGCACACCGTTGAGTAATGAACGGAACTGTTTTGCCGGCGCATCTCCCGAAGTCTTTTTGCGCTTGAGTATTATACGGTTTTTCTTTTGCATAAGCGTCGACAGCGCTTCGCTCGTATATGCGGGAGCTATGATCACCTCGAAGAATATTTTGCTGATTTCTCCGGCAACGCTCTTGTCTACCGTACCGTTTGTTACCAGTATACCACCGAAAGCCGAGACGGGGTCTCCGGCCAAAGCATCTTTCCATGCGGCAAGTATTGCCGGACGCGAGGCGATACCGCAGGCATTGTTATGTTTCAGGATAGCGAATGTCAGTTCGTTAAACTCGTCTATGAGGGTCACGGCCGAATCAATATCGAGCAGATTGTTATACGAAATCTCCTTACCGCTAAGTTTTTCGAACAATGATCCGAAATTGCCGTAAAATATGCCTTTCTGGTGAGGATTTTCCCCATAACGCATGACATGCGCCCCGTCGATCGCTATGCGAAATGCCGAACTGTCGTCCCTGTCAAAATAATTGAAAATTGCGCCGTCATAGCCGGACGAAACGGCAAACGCTTTTTTGGCAAACCATTTGCGTTCTTCGAGCGTTGTCTGCGCCCCTTTTTCCGCCAGCAGGCGCAGCAGGGGGGCATACTGATCTTTAGATGCGACAATGACAACATCCTTATAATTTTTAGCGGCTGCACGTATCAATGAAATTCCGCCTATATCTATTTTTTCAATGACACAGGATTCGTCCGCGCCCGTAGCCACGGTTTCTTCGAAGGGATACAAATCTACAATCACGAGATCTATTTCCGGTATTTCGTACTGCGTTATCTGTTCTTTATCGCTTTCGTTGTCGCGGCGAGCGAGTATACCGCCAAATACTTTGGGATGAAGTGTCTTAACTCTTCCGCCCAAAATCGACGGGTAGCCCGTCAGCGATTCAACCGTTTTGCAGGGAAAGCCTGACGCTTCGATAAACTTTTGCGTGCCTCCCGTTGAGACGAACCGGACACCTGCCGCATGAAGCTTTTTAAGAATCTCATCTAATCCGTCTTTGTAATAGACTGATACTAATGCATGTTTTATTTTTTTATCTGTTTCCATTTTGTCTTTTCTTATAAATCGCACAAAAGTAACGATTTATTTTCAAAACGGATTACATTATATTATTTTTTTTTATCAACCTACCAGGTTTCTGAACTTATTGAATATTTTATCCTTTATTGACTGGTTAGGCTGAAAATTCGGCGAGGACTGCAATTGCCGTATTTTGGCTTTCTCGTCGGACGTCAAAACTTCCGGTATATAGACGCTGACATTGACAAGCAAATCGCCTGAGCCATATCCGTTTACCGACGGCAACCCTTTGCCGCGCAAACGCAGGACTTTACCGGGTTGCGTCCCGGCTTCGATCCTCACTTTGGCGCGTCCTTCCACGGTCGGCACCTCCACCGTATCGCCGAGTATGGCCTGGGGCACGGTGAGCAGGAGATTATAGACCAGATCATTTTCATCACGTATGAGTTCCCTGTCCGGTTCTTCTTCTATCAGGACGAGCAAATCGCCGTTTACGCCGCCGCGACGCGCCGCATTTCCTTTGCCGCGCATGGACAGTTGCATTCCTTCCATCACTCCGGCGGGGATATTGATACTTATCACTTCGTCGTCGCGGACAACGCCTTCCCCGTTGCAGACATGACATTTGTTGGTGATCGTTTTACCCTGGCCGCCGCACGATGGACAAACGGACTGTGCCTGCATCTGCCCGAACAGCGTATTGGTAACTTGTGTGATATATCCGTTTCCGTGACAGGTCTGACACGTGACAATGCTCTTATCGTCCGCCGCTCCGCTGCCATGACAGGTTGTACATGCGACATATTTATTTACTTTTATCTTTTTCTCTACGCCATGCGCTATTTCTTTCAGGTTAAGCTTCACCTTCACGCGCAAATCGGAACCTCTCTGGACAGTGCGTCCGCCGCGCGAACGGCTGCCGAATCCGCTAAAACTGCCGAATCCGCCAAAATGCCCGCCAAAAAGGTCTCCGAACTGCTCGAAGATATCGTCCATAGACATGCCTCCGCCGCTAAAACCGCCTCCCGCAGCCGAACTTCCTACTCCCGCATGACCAAACCGGTCATAACGCTGACGTTTCTCCGGATTGCTTAATACATCATAAGCTTCCGCCGCCTCTTTGAATTTTTCTTCCGCGTCCTTATCATCCGGGTTTTTATCCGGATGATACTGAATCGCTTTCTTCCGGTAAGCGGACTTTATTTCGTCGGCAGTAGCGTTTTTATCGACGCCTAAAACTTCGTAATAATCTCTTTTCGCCATTTTTTTATAATTTACTGCCGGTACGCGCCCGTACGTTGCGTTACCGGTTTTATTTCTTTAAAGAATTTTCTTAATTTATTATTCGCCCACAACAACCTTGGCATGACGCAGCACTTTATCGTACAGCATGTAACCGGTCTGCACGCAGTCAATCACTTTTCCTTTCATCGTTTCGTCCGGTGCGGGAATCGCTGCGATGGCTTCAAACAGTTCCGTGTCGAAAGGCTGTCCGACGGCGTCAATCGTTTTAACGCCCTGCTGCGACAAATATCCGATAAATTTGTCATATATCAGTTTCACGCCCTCCACAACGGATGTAATATTTTCCGTAGCATTTAATGTACCTAACGCGCGTTCAAAGTCATCGACTACGGGAAGGAGGTTGGTGAGAACCGTGGCGCCGCCGCTCTTTATCAAATCCGCCTTTTCGCGCAATGTGCGTTTGCGGAAATTATCAAATTCCGCCATCAAACGCAGATGTGCATCGTTCAGCCGGGCGTATTTTTCTTCCGCTGATGCATCTTCGGCGTTTTTATTTTCCGGTGCGCCGCCGTCATTCGACGGAGAATCATCCGCCGTTTCTTCTGTTTTTGCGTCATCGGACATATTGTCGGACTGTGCGGAATTTCCTGACGTATTTTCAGTATCTTCCTGCAAATTTGTCCTGTCTTCCCGTTCGCTTACCGGCTCCGGGTTTGTTTCCAAATACTCTTTTTCCATCTCCCGATTCATCTTTTCTACTCGTTCTTTCATATGTATATTCCTTAATTTTTCAACCATTTCTCTGTGCTAACGGCAAAAATATTGCCAATTATAAAAATATGCCTAACTTTGTCCTATAAAAAATACTTTATGACGATAAATATGAAACATATATTATACATGATAGCTGCTGCTGTTCCGGTTTTTGTGTCCGTAAAGGCACAGGATACATCCTGCCGTTACGGCTTCAGCTATGAGATAAGCAACGACCCTCACTGGGGACTGAACAAGCCTGTAATAACAAGCGTATATCCTAATTCGCCGGCAGAACGGGCGGGTATAAAACCGTACGATATTATAGAAGCCGTCGAAGGCGTGCCTGTCACCGAAAATGTGCTGGATGATATCTACCTTTTTTTAAATCCCGAAGGGAAGGATGTTGTGGAACTGACAATCAAAAATTTCGTTAACGACGGACATAAAATTAAGGTGAAGAAAGAATGTAAAAGTATTCATTCCTTATCCGAGGAACAATTAGCAACCGCTTTTGCCATGTATGCCGTAGAATACACGCACGAACGGCTTTTTTCATGCCCGTTTGCAACTTCCCGGACAAAGGATGAAATAGATTTTTCCGTGTTCAAGTCGTTCGATTTTATCGGCGGAAACGATAACCAGCCCGAATTGGCAAAGAAGATGAACGACCTCATCAAACAGGAATTAATGAAAAGGAACATGGTTTATGACCCGGTGAATCCCGATATAATGATACAAATCCGTTATTCGTTCAACAAAAACCCTAATTATAAACCGAAAACGCCTAAAAAAACAGAGAAGGAGGCCAAACCGGAAGAAAATTACGTATATCGCTATGACGTGACGCGCGACCGCATGATGAAATTCCCGTTTTTACCTCCCGACGCCGTCGAAACCGACGCCGAATACATACTGAAACTCGGATTCCGTTTTGAAGATAATAAACTGAAAAAAGGACGCGTCATCTGGGAATGTGAAGCCAACGAATTTTTGAATGCGGCTTATTCGCTCGAAAATTTTGCATTCACCCACATACCGCTCATGTGTATGCAATTTCCTTATATGAAATATGGCCGGAACGTGCAATTCCGCCTTTCCAAAAAGAAATATAATTACACGGGTATTAATTACAGCATCGAGAACATATCGGAAATCGCGTCCGTCGACCCTCATTCGCCCGCAGCCAATGCCGGAATATTGCCGCTCGACAAAATAGATGCGATAGAGGACAGGCGAATGGATCGTACCTCCCAACAATTTACGTCCGCTTACCGCCAGTTCCTCTTCCATACATTGAAACTGCGGAACGAAAGCACGCGGTTTACCGACGCCAACGGGTTCCCGGACTGCATGTACTGGGATGAGCTCAAATACCCGCAGGTTGCAAAAGAATTTGATAACCGGAAAAACCTGACGGCATTTTCCTATCTGTTTAAATATGCACCGTTTATTAACCCGGCAGGAAATAACACCTGCGCTTTCAAAATCAGGCGCGGGAAGGAAAAACTGGAATTTATCCTGCGCCCCGAAATACGCACGGAAAATACAATCACAGTGGAATAATTTTTATGAACATCATTTACCCGGATAACTTCGAACAAAAAACCGGTTTCGACCGAATAAGGCAGCTTATCGGCAACAAATGCCTCAGCTCTTTAGGCAAAGAATGTGTCGACGATATAAAATACTCCCCGGACATACGCGTCATCAGGGAAAAACTTGAGCAGACAAACGAATTTGTACAAATCATCCGGGAAGAGGAATCCTTTCCCGCGGGCTACTTCATCGACGTACGCCCGTCCCTCAAACGCATAAAACCGGAAGGGACATTCCTCGATGAAAAAGAACTCTTCGACCTGAAACGTTCGCTCCGGACGATATCGGACATCACGCATTTTTTCAACCGTCCGCAGGAAAACGGCGAGGCGGCGTACCCCGCCCTTACGGAACTGGCAGGCGACATCCCGGTGTTCCCGCAGATTGTTTCGAAAACGGACGACATTCTCGATAAATACGGCAGGATGAAGGACAACGCATCGCCGGAGCTTTTGCGAATCAGGAGAGAGATGACGGCCACAATGGGAAGCATATCCCGCAACCTGCTGTCGATCCTGAAATCGGCGCAGGCGGAAGGCTTTATCGACCGAGACGTCGCGCCGACGATGCGCGACGGACGCCTCGTCATTCCCGTATCGCCGTCGTTCAAACGGAAAATACGCGGAATCGTGCACGACGAATCGGCCACGGGGAAAACCGTCTTCATCGAACCGGAAGCCGTCGTCGAAGCAAATAACCGTATCCGGGAACTCGAAAGTGAAGAAAAACGCGAAATCGTACGTATCCTGACGTCTTTCACGGATATGATACGCCCTTCCGTGCCTGAAATAATCCGGTCTTTTGTTTTTCTTGCGAAAATAGACTTCATCCGCGCCAAAGCGCTTTTCGCCATCGATGTCAACGGGATAAAGCCGGTGGTTGAAGACCGGCCTTTCGTCGTATGGAATGATGCGGTACATCCGTTATTATACCTTTCCCTGAAAAAACAGGCGAAGGAGGTCGTGCCCTTAGACATCGAACTGTGTGACGACAAACGGTTACTTGTCATCTCCGGCCCGAATGCGGGAGGAAAATCCGTATGCCTGAAAACCGTAGGACTGCTGCAATACATGCTGCAATGCGGGCTGCTGATACCTGTCCGCGAAAACTCCCGGACAGGCGTTTTCGACCATATTTTTATTGATATCGGGGACGAACAGAGTATCGAAAACGATTTAAGCACATACAGTTCTCATCTCACAAACATGAAGTTTTTCGTAAGAAACAGCAATGAAAAAAC
The DNA here is from genome assembly GCA_031282485.1 of Tannerella sp. Classification (GTDB taxonomy): domain Bacteria; phylum Bacteroidota; class Bacteroidia; order Bacteroidales; family Tannerellaceae; genus Tannerella. The sequence continues at coordinate 6,801 of JAITDQ010000016.1, forward strand.
ACTGATCCTCATCGATGAGTTCGGAAGCGGCACGGAACCGATTATCGGGGGTGCCCTGGCCGAAGCGTTGCTCGACCGCTTTAATAACAGCGGGTGTTTCGGGGTGATTACTACACATTATCAGAACCTCAAACAATACGCCGAAGACCATGACGGGGTGTTCAACGGCGCCATGCTCTACGACCGCAACCTCATGCAGCCGCTTTTTAAACTGTCCGTCGGACGTCCGGGCAGCTCTTTCGCGATAGAGATTGCCCGGAAAATCGGCCTTCCCGAAGAGGTTATATCCGCCGCGGCCGAAAAAGTAGGCAGCGATTATATCGACATGGACAAATATCTTCAGGATATTATACGCGACAAACGCTACTGGGAAAGCAAACGCCAAAACATACGCCGACAGGAAAAGAAACTCGAAGACGTCATCGCCCGTTACGAACAGGATCTTGAAACGGTCAACAAACAGCGCAGGGAAATCGTTCAGGCGGCCAAAAAGGAAGCGCAACAGATTCTTTCCGAGGCAAATGCGAAGATTGAAAAAACGATTCGCGAAATAAAAGAAGCCCAGGCCGAAAAAGAACAGACCAAATCCGTCCGCCGGGAACTGGAATCATTCAAAGCCGCGTTGCACGAAACGAATGAGGAGGATGAACGGATAACACACAAAATGGAAACGTTGCGCGAACGGCAGGAACGCAAAAAACAACGCCGGAAAAAAGCACCCGGCGACGAACCGGACGAGGAACGCAGCCTGACGCCGGCAAATGACAGAGAACGGGGAGAAAACAATGCAAAGGAAACCCTTGCGGCTCCCCCCCCTGGGAAACGGGAAACGAAGCATGTGGAAAAACCGTCGCCCGCAATCGAAGTGGGAGATACGGTTCGCATGAAAGGACAGGACGCCGTCGGCTCCGTCGTGGAAATAAAGGACAGACAGGTCATCGTAGCGTTCGGCATGATAAAAAGCGCCGTTAAAGCAGACAAATTAGAAAAAATAAGCCGCAGCCGGCTCAAAAAGGAAGCAAAGAAAAATACGTTTATCAGCGCACAAACGGCCGATTCCATCTACGAGAAAAAGCTAAACTTCAAACAGGAAATCGACGTGCGCGGCATGCGTGGCGACGAAGCGCTACAAACCGTTACATACTTCATCGACGACGCAATCCTCGCCAACGTTTCGCCGGTAAGAATACTCCACGGGACAGGCTCAGGCATACTCCGCAAACTCATACGCGACTACCTGTCGACCGTCCCCGGCATCCGCCGTTTCAACGACGAACACGTTCAATTCGGAGGCGCCGGCATCACCGTCGTGGAACTCGAATAAAGGGAAACGCCCCGCCCCTTTTGTTCTTTCCCTTTTCTCCGTAAAGCAAAAAATCAAGTCCGAAAAATTTATTCTGATTTTTCAGTTTGAGATTTCATTAATTTCTCAAAATCACTCACATAATTACGGTCTTGAATGACGCGAAATTCGCTGTATTCCGCCAGCGCTTTTTCGTCGGCCTGTTCTTTGCTCACGTTTCCCAGGCCATGTAAAACCGGGTAATCATTGAGTTTGAGAAAGCCGCTCATAAACTCAATCCACTGCTCCATCATGGTGGGCAATTTACGCTCTGCCCGCATCTCCGCCATATCAAGAAAGCCGAAACTGCCAGGGCAAGCCGTTTCAATTCGAGTTCTTCAAGATAATTTTCGGCAACAGTTACGTCCGTTCTTAAAATTTTTCCGTCAGGGGCATATTTCCATGTTTGCAGGCCCATATTTTCTTTGTTTTTGTCGGCACGGTCGTAGATAATTTCCGCCGCCGTACCACCTGCAACGGCAAAATGCAGTTGATTTTGAATAAAAGCGAAAAAATGCCGCGCAATCGTACTGTTTCCGTCATAATCGGAAGCAAGTGCGAATATATCGGTTATTTTCAGATAAATACGGCGTTTCGAAAGTCGGATTTCGCGTATGCGTTCCAACATTTCGCGGAAATAACTTTCATCGAATTTATTGCCGTTTTTAAATCTGTCGTCATTTATCACAAAGCCCATTTGAATATACTCGCGTAAAACGCGTGTGGCAAACTTGCGAAATTGTGTGGCTTTTACGGAATTAACTCGATAACCGACAGAAATAACGAGGTCGAGATTGTAAAAATCAATATCACGTCCAACTTGCCGCGCGCCTTCGGTTTGAACTCGCCGGATTTTTCGGCGAGTTAGATTTTCATCCAATTCTCCTGATCTATAGATATTTGTAATGTGGTCGCTGATTGTTCGCGGGTCAACGTCAAAAAGTTGCCCCATTGTTTCGCGAATCAACCACATATTATCATCGGCGAAATAAACCTCCACTTCCGTTTCGCCTTTTTCGTTGGTATAAAAGGCCAGACCGACACGTTCGGGCATTTCCCTGTTGAATTTCTCGCGCCATTCAACAAGCTGACGGTCTATTGTTTAGGATATGTCATTTTCTTTTTTCATAAATCATATTTCCCATAAATTATATGTCTATAATTCCTGTCACCGACCTCGACATCCCTCCACATCCTGCCGTTACAAACAGGATTGTTGCCATAATTGTAATTACGTTTTTCATTTTTGTGATTTTTAATATAATCGCTAACATAATTCAACTTCTTATTTCTTATGTTTTACCAGCATAATCACCGGATTTGATTCTTCGTCCAATTCGGCGGCGATTTCTTTCAACCGGCCTTTCAGTTCCCCTTTCCCGTAAGATTCAACAAGCTGGTGGGCCTGCAAAAGATACCATGATTCGATTTCGTGATTTACAGGCCTGAATCCGACCATATATATTTCCTTTTTGGTTGAAAAATCGCCATTGTAGACGATATATCTGGAAAAAGCGTTTTCCTGCCTGTCGTATATGAAATAAGTTTTCGGAAATCCTTCTTTTGTATCAAAGTTATATACATTTTTTATGGTTTCCATGAAATAATAACGGTCGGAAAATAACCTCAAAATCATAAAAACGCCCGGATCCATGGATTGGATTGACGGAGTTCTTACGATAAAAGGACGCAAACTGTAATCCGGTAAAAAGGTGTACACTGTATCGGACGAAAGTTCAGAAAGTATCCAATTGCCGTTGAAAGGGCTTATGGTACGATAAGGGCCGGGACTTATAGTATAAGTCATTTCTCCATCTCTTAATTGTTGCCGTAAAAATATCTTCTCTTTAAATGGAATTTTAATTTCTTTGGTAATACTCCCATCCTGTTTGGATACGAGAACAAATGCTATTTCTTCATTATATTCATCATAGCAAATCAGATTATCTCCGTCATAATTGAATATATCGGTATAAAATACAGATCCGGAGCCTTCCTTATGTTTAAAACTTCTTTTAAAATTTCCGTATAAGTCATATACAATGATTTTTTTTGCATAAATGTCGTTGACAAACATTTCTTCGTTATCCTCATCCAGGGTAATATTTAAAATATTTACATATTCTTCGCCGCCCTGCCCTTTACGGTTTATCTTCCTTAAGGCTTTCCCGGTTCTGTCATAAACAAAAATATCCCCGTCGTCGTTTCGGTTTCTTAC
>JAITDQ010000092.1 GCA_031282485.1 Tannerella sp.
TAATCCGGCATTATTAAGCGACGAACCGTTTATAGACAAACTTTCACTAATGCTTTGCTACAAGGATACGGATGATGAGCGGGTAAGAAAAGAAATAACAGAAATGATAAATAAAACAGCATGGTAGGGATTGACAGACTAAGAGAATATTTGGGCGGCTTTAACTCCAATTATGTGGTGATTGGCGGAACTGCCTGTAATCTGAATTTGGAAGATGCCGATTTGCAGTGACGGGCAACAAAGGATATTGACATGATTGTGGTATGCGAAGCCATTAGCACGGAATATGTCCGGCAATTTTGGACATTCATAAAAGCCGGAGGCTATAAGCCATATCAGATAGATATGAAAAATGGAACGAAACGGAATTTCTACCGTTTTATTGAGCCAACGGATGCTTCCTTTCCGGCGTACATAGAGTTGTTTTCAAGAATACCCAATGGGATTCAAATACCGGAAGATGTTCACATTATACATCTCAATGTGGACGAAGAGTATTTATCCGACTTTTCGGCGATACTGATGGACGATGATTATTATCATTATGCCGTTGAACATTCGCGGGAAATTGAAGGAATCCAAGCGCTTGATAAAGATGCTTTAATTGTGCTGAAAGCTAAAGCTTATCTGAACAATAAAAAACGAAAGGAAGAAGGTCAACCGGTTCATCAGGATGATATTGACAAACACAAAAAAGATATATATCGGCTTTCTTTCCTGTTTTCAGGAGAAGAACGCTATGATGTATCGGATGACATCAAGGCGGCGTTGATAGATTTTCTTGCGGAACTTCAGAGCGAACCAATCAGTACGAAAGCCATTGCTAAAACGATGGGAGTAGCAGAAGTTTCCATGCAGGACTTTGTTCAAAAAATAGCAACTCTGTTTCAATTATAACTTATACGCATAATGCATCCGAGGCGCCCGCGGAGTTGTCGGATGAATCATATTTTCCTCATAAGGAAACTTCCCTGGATAATTAATGCATGGATAAACGTTGTAAATAATAATTTTTTGTATCTTTGCTGTGCGATTTTAAAACGAAATTTATGGACACGAAAGCATCTATATTGTTATCAATGATCCCTATTACACGATATTTATTACATTTTAAAATTATAAACTTTACATTCCTAATTTAGTATGAAAAAATTTTTTACGAACATGTATTTTTTACGGACGGGAAGCGCTTTGTTTTGGCTTTTCGTCATGAATATTTTATTTTCGGGCTGCACATCCGGGCAATCCGGCCATTTTATTACCGACAGGGATTACAGGAGGAAAATCCATGAGACGCTGGAGAAAAAAAAGGCTTCTTTTGCAGACCCGAAACTGTTTTCCGTATTTGATGACGAAATGACACTCCGCGAACGGGAAGCCATGGAATTTCTGTATGCTTTTATGCCTGTTGGCGATATTGCGAATTATGACGGCCATTTTTATCTCAAGAATGTACGCTCGTCGTTCGAAACTCGCGAAGAAATGCCCTGGGGGGAGGATATTCCCGAAATGATCTTCCGACATTTCGTGCTGCCGGTGCGGGTTAATAATGAACATCTCGACGAAAGCCGCATGGTTTTCTTCGATGAACTGCAAGAGCGGGTTAAAAATTTATCTTTATATGAGGCCGTTCTGGAGGTCAACCACTGGTGTCACGAGAAAGTGATCTATACGCCGTCCGACGGGCGGACAAGTTCGCCGCTTGCTTCCGTCAGGTCGGCATACGGGCGGTGCGGTGAGGAATCGACTTTTACGGTAGCTGCTCTGCGGTCGGTCGGGATTCCTGCGCGGCAGGTTTACACGCCCCGGTGGGCGCATACGGACGATAATCATGCATGGGTGGAAGCATGGGTGGACGGTAAATGGTATTTTATGGGCGCCTGCGAACCGGAACCGGTTCTCAACCTCGGCTGGTTTAATGCTTCGGCTTATCGCGGGATGTTGATGCATACGAAAGTCTTCGGACTGTATGACGGGCCCGAAGAGGTGGTGGAACGTACCGCCTGTTACACGGAAATAAATGTAATTGACAATTATGCGCCGACGGCAAATGCCGTCGTGACGGTCAAGAACATCGACGGACAGCCTGTCGAAGACGCCCTGGTCGAATTTAAACTGTATAATTATGCGGAGTTTTATACCGTTGCGCAAAAGAAAACCGACGGGAAAGGCCGGTGTTCCTTGTCGGCCGGAAAGGGTGACATGCTTGTGTGGGCGACAAAAGACGGGTGCTTCGGATACGGCAGACTGTCGTTCGGAAAAGACGGTGAAATCGTTATCTTTTTAGATAAAAAGCCCGGTTTCACCGGAGATTTAGAGCTTGACATCACTCCGCCCGTCGAGGGCAGTATTCCGGCCGAAGTCACCGGCGAACAGAAAAAAGAAAATGAAAAACGTTTGCGCGAAGAGGATTCCATACGTAACAGCTATGTGTCTACGTTCTACACCGAAGAAAAGGCGCGGGAAACGGTAAAAGATATGCTTGCCGCCGGACTGCTTGTGAAAAGCCGCGGCAATCATGCTCAAATCGAAAAGTTCCTGAAAGAAACGCCCGACAGCCTGATGACAAGAGCGTTGAGCCTGCTCAACGCCGTTTCGGACAAAGATCTGCGCGACACGCCCGCAAAAGTGTTCCTCGATCATCTGAACAATACCCCCGATACCCGCTATCCTTCGTCACTCTCAACTCTCGACCCTCAACTCTTAATCAAATACGTCCTCAATCCCCGCGTATCAAACGAACTGATAACTTCGTACAAGAAGTTTTTCCGGGAAAACATAGACGCGTCTTTGGCCGAAAACGCCTGTAAGAATCCGCAGGTATTGGTTAAGTGGGTCAAGGATAATATTAATGTACGCGACGACCTGAACCCGCAACGCATACCGGTGATGCCCGCCGGCGTATGGAAAGCGCGCCTGGCGGACAGTCATTCGAGGAATATCTTCTTCGTTGCCGTAGCCCGCAGCCTGGGTATTCCCGCCCGGATAGAGCCTGTGACGAAAAAAGTGCAGTATTACGACAATCAATGGACGGATGTGAATTTCGATGCGCCCGAACAGACCGTGGCCGGCCAGGGATATGTCGTTGCGGCGTATACACCGGTGAAATCGCTCGACAACCCGAAATATTTCAGCCATTTCACCGTGTCGAAACTGCTGCCGAACGCCCGTCTGCAAACGCTTAACTTCGATTCGAGGAGCCAGTTAGACATGGGAGGCGGCGATACATGGGCGGAACTGCTTCGCCAGCCGCTGGCAATCGACGAAGGACACTATATGCTGACTACCGGCGTACGCATGGCAAGTGGAAAAGTACTGGCGCATATCACGTTCTTCAACGTGGAAAACGACCGGACAACATCCGTCACGCTTACCATGCGCGACAGTCAGGATGACATTCAGGTCATCGGAAACATCGACGCCGAAGCGAAATTCCTCAACGCCGGTACCGGCGAGGAAACAAGCATACTGAATACTACCGGCCGCGGATATTTCATCGTCGGCATTTTAGGACCGCGGCAGGAACCGACCAACCATGCGATGCGCGATATCGGCAAATTCAAAGAGGATTTCGAGAAATGGAACCGCGGCATCATCCTGCTCTTTAAAAACAGGCAGAGTCTGGAGATGTTTGATAAAAACGAGTTCGGCGCCCTGCCTGCCACGATCGCCTTCGGCGTTGACGGAAGCGGCGAGGTTACGAAGATGATCGCCAAAGCGATGAAACTGTCCGACCCCGACGCGCTGCCGGTCTTCATCATTGCCGATACGTTCGGACGCGTCGTCTTCGTTTCGCAGGGGTACACGATCGGCCTCGGGGAACAGCTAATGAAGGTAATTCACAAATTATGATTCGTATATTTTTTAATCTATTAATTCTTAATTCACATGTCATACACAAACAGTCATTTTGCCGATATAATCTATCATCAGGCAGAGAAATACGGCCAGCGGCAGGAACTTTTATACCGCGACGATAAAAAGGGAACGTGGAAAAGCGTTTCATGGAACTGCTTCGCGGAAAAAGTTCGCCTGACGTCGCAGGCCATGACGGAATACGGAATCGGCGTACAGGAGAATATCGGCATTTATGCCCAGAACATGCCTCAATGTTTCTATACGACTTTCGGGGCTTTCGGGATACGCGCCGCCGAAGTCTCCATGTATGCCACAAGCTCGCCTGAACAGGTTCGGTACATTGTTGAAGATGCAAGCATACGGCTGCTTTTTGTCGGGGAACAGTTGCAGTATAACAATGCCTGGAAAGTAAAGGGAGAGGTTCTTAAACAGCTGGTGATTTTCGACAATAACGTTGTCCGTCACCCGGATGATAAAACTTCCGTGTATTTTGACGAATTCATCCGGCTGGGTGACAATGCTCATGCGGAAACGCATGTGAAAATACTCCGTAACGAGGCGCTGAAAACGGATACGGCAATGATTCTTTACACCTCCGGCACGACGGGCGAACCAAAAGGCGTCGTCATAACGCACGGGAATATGCTCGAAGTCCTGAGGATACACGACCTGCGGCTGCCGATGATAAACGACAGGGATGTCTCGATGTGTTTCCTTCCGCTGACGCATATTTTCGAGAAGGCGTGGTCGTGCCTGTGCATCGCGCAGGGGATAAGTATTGCTATCAATCATGATCCGAAAAAGATACAGCAGATATTGCCGGAGGTGCGCCCGACCCTGATGTGTAACGTGCCGCGTTTCTGGGAAAAAGTATACGCCGGCGTACAGGAAAAGATTGAAAATGCGCCCGGCCTCCTGAAAAAGATTCTGCGACATGCCGCCGAAACGGGACACCGCTATATCCTCGAATACAGAAACAGGAATATCAAGGCGCCTTTCCTGCTCGCGTTCAAATTTCATTTTTATGATAAGACGGCTTTTACTTTGTTGAAAAAAGTAGTCGGACTGAATCGCGGACGGCTGTTCCCGGTAGCGGGGGCGCCTCTGGCCGACCACATGGCCGAGTTCCTGCTGTCGGTGAACATGCCGGTATTATACGGGTACGGACTGACCGAGACTTCGGCAACGGTATGCTGTTACCCTACGACCGAAAACTACGTGATCGGCTCTATGGGCGCGGTTATGCCCGGTCTTGAAGTGCGCATCGACGGGAGTAACAGCGAGATTCTGGTAAAGGGTAAGACGATCACTCCCGGTTATTACAAAAAACCGGAAGAGACGGCAAAGGTGTTTACGGAAGACGGCTTCTTCCGTACCGGCGACGCCGGCCGCCTCGAGGGTGATACGCTCTTTTTCCTTGAACGTATCAAAGACCTGTTTAAGACATCGAACGGGAAATACATCGCTCCGCAGGCTATCGAACTGAGCCTGAGTGGAAATGCGTACATAGAGCAATGTGTCGTCATCGCCGACACGTATAAGTTTGTGAGTGCGCTGATTGTGCCCGACTTTGAACACCTCGAGAATTATGCCCGGAAAAAGGATATCCCGTACGACAGCCGTAAAGAACTTATCCGGAAAGCAGAAATCATGCGTTTCTATCAATCCGTCATCGAAGACTGCCAGAAGAAATTTGCATCGTACGAAAAAATTAAACGTTTCACGCTCCTTGCGGAACCATTCACCATGGCTAAAGGCGAAATCACCGACACGCTGAAATTACGGAGGCGCGTGATTGCGCGTAACTATGCGGAACAGATAACAGAAATGTATGAGGATAATGGTTAATGGTTAATGGTTAATGGTTAGTGGTTAATGGTTAATGGTTAATGGTTAACGGTTAACGGTTAGTGGTAAGGAATGTGAAATAAACAGGATATAATATGCAGAAAGTAGCTTGAAGGGCTTCGGGACGGTTTCTTAATATGCAGAAAGTTGTTTGAAGGGCTTCGGGACGGTTTCTTAATGTGCAGAAAGTTGTTTGAAGGGCTTCGGAACGGTTTCTCAATGCTGAGAAAGTAGCTTGAAGGGCTTCGGAACGGTTTCTCAATACTGAGAAAGTAGTTTGAAGGGCTTCGGGACAGTTTCTCAATGCTGAGAAAGTAGTCTGAAGGGCTTCGGAACGGTTT
>JAITDQ010000105.1 GCA_031282485.1 Tannerella sp.
GGCGGCACGTCCGGCAAAATATTATGTACCGTATTGAACACAAAACCGCCTCCGGCGGAGAAAATTTCCATCCGTTCAAACACTTGGTCGCGGATTTGCTCGCGGCTTCCGGTGTTCAGCGTACCGACATTCTCAATCCCGCCGCCCCAGAAGGTGCAGTCTTTTCCAAATTCCTTTTTCAGAAATTCGGGGGACATGTCGCGCGAATTGGTCTGTACCGGATTGAAAATCTCAATGCCGGCGTCGATCAGGTCGGGCATCAGTTGCGAAATGGAACCGCAGGAATGGATAAACGTGTGCATCCGGCTGTGCGATTTGACGTAGTCGCAAAGGATTTTGTGACGGGGTTTGAAGAGTTGCCGGTAGGTTTCGGCGCTCATGAAAGGGCCGGTGGTCATGCCGAGGTCGTCGCCGAAACGGATGATGTCGACGGTGTCGCCCACGGCGGCGCATACTTTTTCGAGTGTGGCCAGATGCCGTTTCAGCAGTTCGTCGAGCAAACGGGCAACCTGGTCGGGTTCGCACAGCAAGTCCATCAGGAAATTGTCCATCCGCCGCAGGAACGTGCCCCATTCAAACAGGTTGCAGCCGCAGACAATCATCAGCGCCCGGTCGGTCTGCTGCCTGAGTTGCAGGGTCTTTTCGCGAAGCTGATGATAGAAGTCCGCTTCGCCGGCATGGTTCCACGGGCTGTGGACGTCGCGCGACCACATGATGCGTCCCATTTCGGCGTCTAATCCTTCGTAAGTGTCCGGATAGCCGTCGACGTAAGGGAAATACGTCTGGTCGAAGAACGTGGCGCCGACGGGCATTTTCGAGAGCATCCGCCGTCCGTCGTCATCGTAAGTCGCCCAGGCGCCGTCCGGCAGCAATGCCGGACGGAAGTTTTTCGGATAGAAGGCTTCCGCGCCGTTGGCCAACCGAACGGGATACCAGTCCTCCGGCCGGTCGTCGAACGCACGCCCGATGTCAATCACATCGACCCCGAACAGGTCGAGCACGGAATCGTCCGGCTGGGCTAACTGCTGCACAACGTCATAAACCAGAACGGGCAACTCCCTGCCTAATCGCCCGACAAGATTGGAATAGGCGATAGCGGAAATGCCGGAACTGGGGGTAGCGCCCAAATCGACCGGAACTTTGTCCGAAACCGTGTGCGCTATGCCGGCTAAAACTCTTTCACGTGATGTCATAAACTTATTGAATTATAAATCGTAAACTAAGAACCGCTGCTCATTCCGATCAGGAACGAGGCAGCCACAAGCACCGCCAGACCTGTCCACATCAAAACGTAGACCTTCCGGGAAACATTCTTCCACTCGCCGCGATACAGTCCCCACAGGGAAGCGAACACAATGGTCATCGTCATCAGGATGCCCCAGGCGACAAAAGAGAACTCGCCCATCCGGGACTTCCCCATTCCGAAGAACACGTAATTGACGTACCACAGGAATCCGGCTAATGCACACCAAAGATAATTCTTCCACAGCGAACCGCCATCGGACTGCACGAATTTTTTCAAAGATTTGCTTTTGACGGACAGATACAGACACCAGAGCAAGGTCGTCACGAACGCGCCGCTGTACAGCACCAGAAAGACGGCGCCGTCCTGAAACAGCGGCTGTGTCCCGTTTTCTATGCAGGCGTGTGCAATAGGCGCGCCCTGTTCGATGCCCAATGCAGCCGACGAACCGGTCACGCCGACAAAAATCGCCGCGCCAAGACCCTTCCGAAGGTGAAATTCCTGATTGACACCTTCCGTGGCGCCGGCTTGGCGGCTTTTCAGGAAACCGGCATAGCCCGACAGCCCGATACCGACCAGCGAAATCACAATACCGGCCAGCAGCAGAATACCGCCGTGGCCTTCGAACAGTTTGCTCAGCCGTCCGTCAAGCAGCGGCGGCAACAGTGTACCGATAGCCATCATCAGTCCCAGCGAAAGGGCGTAACCAAGGGCTATGCCGAGATAGCGCAGGGACAGTCCGAACGTGAGATTGGCCAGTCCGTAAATGGCGCCCAGCAGAAAGACCGTGCTCAACACACCGGCGGGAACTTGTCCCAAGGCGGTCAGAAAGCCCGGCGCAAACAGCAGGCAGAGCAGAAACGGAACAATCACGTAGCCGAACAGGGCATACGCCAGCCAGTAGTTTTCCCATTTCCACGCTCTGACTTTGTCGAACGGAATGGCAAAACTTCCCGACATAAACGCTCCGAAGGAAATGAGCAGAATACCGTAAAAAATAAAAAGGTTCATGGCATATATGGGGGTTAAAGTAAATACTTCGGCTTATGAAATAAATATTTTATTCTTCCTCCGGAACCGTTACATCCTGTTCAGGCAGCGTCTGTGAAGGCGTTACCGTACCCGAAGGCGCGGCTTCAGGCTGTGCTATTCCGAAATCGGGAGCAGATGTATTGACCGGCGTACTCACGTTTTCGATAACCTCGGAATCATTCGACACGGCTTTACGTTCGGGAATAGTTGATGTTATCGCTACGCAGAAAAAGACAAGGAATCCGGCCAATGCCCACGTCGCCTTTTCCAGAAAATCGGTTGTCTTGCGAACGCCCAAAACCTGATTTGAAGAAGAGAATCCGGCTGCCAGCCCTCCTCCTTTGGAATTTTGTATCAATACGATCAAAACCAGTAAAACAGAACAGATAAGAATCAAAATTGAAATAAATACGTACATTTCTCTATTTTTTTATGTTAATAATTTTTTCCAAATACCTAATTTGGTCTGCAAAGTAAACATTTTTTTCCGGATATTTCAAACTTAAAACGCGAATAATTTCCAAAGCTTTGTCATATCGTTTCTGACTGATATACACACGAGCCAGAGTTTCAGTGAAATACGAATCATCAAGAGATGTTTTTTCCTGTGTATCCGCCCTGTTTTTTTTCCCGTCTTCCGGTTCTTTTTCTTCGTCCACTCCCATATCAACAAGTGTCAAACGGGGTCTGCGCTGTTTACTTTCATTTTCGATGAAACGGTCAATCAAATCCTGGCCTCTCATACGGGTTCCTCCGTTTTCTTCCAGCGGCAGGTCATCGACATTCGTTTCCAGCCAGCCCACATAATCCGATGCGGATGCAGGCGGAGGCGCCGGCAATGTCTCTGCCGACAATATTTTATCTATCAATTTGATAGTATCTCCCCGTCGGTCATTATCTGCAACAGGTCTGTATTCTTCGCGTTTGTTTTTACTGTTTTTAGTGCCTTTAATAAGCATGAAAAGTTGCATGCGGTCGGGAATATAAACAGCCATTCGCTTCAGTTCCCTGTCTAAGCGCACATCGTCAAACAGCGCAAGATTTTTCAGATAAAGCATCCTTACCGCATGAAAATACGGGTAATCATCCACCATTTGCCTCAGTTCAAACATGGATGATTTCGTGAGTAAAGACGGATTTAACATCCATTGATACATCTCTGCGCTTGTCATAACTTACCAATTAGCCACTGTCCCGTTATAAATCTGATCTACAATCTCACTTATGATTAGCTCACACAACTGATCCTGCACCATATCAATCGTATTATCATTACTGAACTCCTGATAGGCGGAAAATGTCTGCTCAAAATCTTCTTCCTGATTTGTCCGGTTGGTATACCTCACACGGACAGTAATCGTCAAACGCGTCTGCGAGGCATACGCATCTTCTTTCACAGCCTGCGGCGTAAGCGTATAACTCGTAATTTCACCCTCCAAGTCAAGGTCGCCTCCGTCGCGCAAAACCTGTAATTTTGTCTGACGGGTATATTTGTCCTTCAGCGCCTCGGTAAATTTCTGCGACAACGGAGCGTAAATCAGCGGAGCCATATTCGGGAAATCCTTTATCGAGATAGAACTGACTTTCGTATAATCAATCGAGGAACCGCTGAAAGAATACGATATGGAGCAGGATGAAACGATCCATCCGGCAAACAGCATTGATATAAAAAAGCTAATTTTCAGCATATTTCTATTCCAGTCCATATTCTTTTATCTTACGGTACAACGTGCGTTCCGATATCTGCAAGTCCGACGCTGCATTTTTACGGCGTCCGTTATGTCTTTCCAGGGCTTTGCATATCATTTCTTTCTCCACATCTTCCAGCGAAAGGGTTTCTTCCACCGTTTCGGCATCCTGTATGGACGTCTGGCGTATCGGCGTCACAGGCGCCGGAGCATATACATTATCATCAACCGGCCGCATCGGCACATTGCCGTTCATGATATCATGCACTAACTTCTTCAGCTCGCTGACATCTTTTTTCATGTCAAACAGTACCTGATAGAGTATTTCCCGTTCGCTGTTGAAAATTTTCTTATCTTCACTGTAATGCGCCAGTACGGGAAGTTTTTCCATTGAAATATTGGGAAGATGCATCTTCAGGACATCCGCCGTAATCTCGCGGTTTTCTTCGATGACCGAAATCCGTTCCACAATATTTTTCAGTTCGCGCACATTGCCCGGCCAGCGGTACGAAAGCAACAACTGACGCGCCCCGTCGTCAAGGTGAATAGCCGGCATACGGTACTTATCCGCACAGTCGCTTGCGAACTTGCGGAAAAGCAACAGCGCATCTTCATGGCGTTCCCTCAAGGGAGGGATGCGTATGGGCACCGTACTTAACCTGTAATAAAGGTCTTCGCGGAATTTATGATGCGAAACGGCCTCCACCAGATTGACATTCGTGGCTGCAACGATACGTACATTCGTCTTCTGGACTTTCGAGGAACCGACTTTCATAAATTCGCCCGATTCGAGCACCCGCAAAAGGCGTACCTGCGTCGACAACGGCAACTCTCCCACTTCATCCAGGAAGATTGTTCCACCGTCGGCAACCTCAAAATAGCCCTTCCGCAAATCTTTCGCATCGGTAAAAGACCCTTTTTCGTGACCGAACAATTCCGAATCAATCGTTCCTTCCGGTATGGCGCCACAGTTTACGGCGATATATTGGGCATGTTTGCGCGGACTGTTCTGATGAACAATCTGTGGAAAGACTTCCTTCCCTACCCCACTCTCTCCCGTTATTAACACGGACAAATCCGTAGGAGCCACCTGCAACGCCACATCAATAGCGCGATTCAACTCCACGTTATTGCCGATAATACCGAATCGTTGCTTTACCTGCTGTATATCATTATTTGTCATACTTATTTAGCTGCTATTATTTCAGTTCGCCTGACAAAATTACAACATTTATCCTGTAAATACAAATTCAAGCGCAAATTTTTATTGCATACGTTTAAAATCCACCTTTATTATTGAAAATCGCTCCCAAATTTAAACTCAAACCGGCCGGTGTTTTCACCGGAACATCCGTTTTCCGGGGTAAACGGACATCGAAAGGCGCGGTAAAGGCTTGGCATCTCCCGTTATTTTTCAATTTTGAACCAATCTCTTTGAATGAGCAGATATGCTACCGATCGCATCTTACCTTAATTATTCCGGGAAAGTTTGTCTTCCGGGCATTGCGTTTTCAGGAAGACAATCCGCTTGCAGAATGTAAATCGCCGGATCATAGATGTCTGATAAGAAGATGGTTTTGACAATTGTTAATGTTAAATATTTATAATACGCTGTTATTTTTTTGTTTTTTGCTTGCAGGAAATCAAAAAAACAATTTATCTTTGTACTCAGTTATAAACTTTTTAAGCGTTTAATAAATAAAAAAATGAGAACTGGTACATTATTTATACAGGATACAAAAAAGATGAGGACATTAACATTATTTATGCCTTTAAATTTGTATGTATCGTAATATTGATTACGCGTTCCTCGCGTTGTTTGTTATCGTGTGCAAAATATGTGCGCACGCCAAGATATATTTTTTTCAAAATCGGCAAGTCATACGATTTTTCATCCTCTTCATTCGGACGCACGAAGTTCGGAAGCACCTTTTCTTGCCTCTGCGCGCCCGTTCCGCTTTTCACGCACCTATCATTTCGACAAGCTCAATGACCGGTACTTCGACAGGCTCAATAACCTTAATTATTATAATTATGTTCTATATACGAATAAACAAGATCAAGATTTTCAACAATCGCGAAGGATTCCTCGGATTGTTTAACCGTGCAGAAATGCGTATCTATAGTTATGTGACCGCATCATCTGCGGGCTTTCAGCAAATATTGTCCACGAATTACACGAATTATTAGGAGTTGAAATAGTTATTAATGTAAAACAGTTTAACGAGTATTATCATGAAAAGATTTTTTATCAGATTTAATTACGCGGAGCTTCGTAACGAAGTTCATGTAGGGTACGGCGAGACAGTTGACGGTATCATTGTTAAACACAAT
>JAITDQ010000106.1 GCA_031282485.1 Tannerella sp.
ATTAATAAAAAGACAACAAATGAACGAGAAAATTTATTCTTTCGATGATGCTTACAAAGCTTCTCTGGTCTATTTCACAGGTGATGAACTTGCCGCTAAAGTATGGGTGAACAAATATGCGCTTAAAGACGGTTTCGGAAATATTTATGAAAAAACGCCGGCGGACATGCACAAACGTCTTGCAGGGGAAATAAGCCGCATTGAAAACAAATACCCCAATCCGCTTTCCGAACAGAAACTGTTCGAACTGTTTGATAAATTCAAATACATCATACCGCAGGGAAGTCCCATGACCGGCATCGGAAACAATCATCAGATATCGTCCCTGTCAAACTGTTTTGTAATCGGGCTTGGCGGCCAAGCCGACTCGTATGGCGCCGTGATACGCATTGATGAAGAACAGGTACAGTTGATGAAACGTCGCGGCGGCGTAGGGCACGACCTGTCGCACATACGCCCGAAAGATTCCATTGTGAAAAACTCCGCCCTCACATCGACCGGACTGGTGCCTTTCATGGAACGCTACTCCAATTCCACCCGCGAGGTCGCACAGGAAGGACGGCGCGGCGCATTAATGCTGAGCGTATCCATTAAACATCCTGATTCCGAAGCATTCATTGATGCAAAAATGACGGAAGGAAAAGTGACGGGAGCGAATGTCTCCGTTCGGATTGACGATTCATTCATGGAAGCGGCTATCAACGAAACGCCTTATACACAGCAATATCCCATTGACGCAAACGAGCCTTTGGTGAAAAAGAACATCAACGCGACGGAACTTTGGAAGAAAATCATCCATAACGCATGGAAGTCCGCCGAGCCGGGAGTTTTATTCTGGGATACCATCATAAAAGAATCCGTCGCCGACTGTTATGCCGACCTCGGCTTTAAAACCGTCTCGACAAACCCCTGCGGGGAGATTCCCCTCTGTCCCTACGACAGTTGCCGCCTCCTGGCGATAAACCTTTATTCCTACGTCGTGCATCCGTTCACCCCGGATGCTTATTTCGACTTTGAACTGTTCAGGGAACATGCCTCGCTGGCACAACGGATAATGGACGATATCATCGACCTCGAAGCCGAAAAAATAGAAAAAATACTCCTCAAAATCGAATCAGATCCCGAATCGGAAGAAATCAAACATATCGAACGCCACCTCTGGGAAAAAATCCAGACCAAAACGTTGCAGGGACGGCGCACCGGCGTCGGCATAACAGCCGAAGGCGATATGCTTGCAGCGCTAAACCTGCGCTACGGAACCGAAGAAGCGACCGGCTTTGCCGAAAAAGTACAGCAGACATTGGCGCTCGCGGCTTACGGCTCATCCGTTCAAATGGCAAAGGAACGCGGAGCCTTCGAGGTTTATGACGCAAAACGCGAGGAAGATAATCCGTTTATCAACCGCCTGCGCAACGCCGACCCCGATTTATACAAAGAAATGACAACCTGCGGACGCCGTAACATCGCCTGCCTGACAATCGCGCCTACCGGCACCACAAGTCTTATGACGCAAACGACGTCGGGCATTGAGCCGGTATTCCTCCCCGTATACAAACGCCGCCGCAAGGTCAATCCGAACGACCCGAACGCACGCGTGGATTTTGTGGATGAAACCGGCGACGCATTTGAAGAATACACCGTCTTCCATCATAAATTTGTAACATGGATGATTGCCAACGGATATTCACCGACAAAAAAATACACGGAAGAGGAAACCGATTTTATGGTACGGCAGTCGCCATACTACAAGGCGTCGTCGAACGATGTCGACTGGATGCAAAAAGTAATCATGCAGGGACGCATACAGAAATGGGTAGACCATTCCATAAGCGTAACGATAAACCTGCCGAACGATGCGTCGGAAGAACTTGTAAACAAACTTTATGTTCAGGCCTGGAGATGCGGATGCAAGGGCTGTACGGTTTACCGCGAAGGTTCCCGCTCCGGGGTTCTCATATCGATAGACGAGAAGAAGAAAAAGAAAAACATCGATTGCATGGAACCTCCCGTTATCATGGCAAAGCGTCCGCGCGAACTCGAGGCGGATGTCGTTAAATTCCAGAACAACAAGGATAAATGGATTGCTTTTGTCGGACTGTTAAACGGCCGGCCATACGAAATATTCACAGGTCTCGCCGACGACGACGAAGGTATAATGCTTCCCAAAAATGTAATGAAAGGCTCTATCATAAAGAGTTACGACGAAACCGGACGAAAACATTATGATTTCCAGTTCAAAAATAAACGCGGATATAAACTGACAATCGAAGGTCTCGACGGAAAATTCAACCCGGAATTTTGGAACTACGCCAAACTTATATCCGGCGTATTGCGATACGGCATGCCTATCGACCAGGTAATCAAACTCGTACAGGGAATGGAACTTAACGATGAAAGTATCAATACGTGGAAAAACGGCGTTGAACGGGCTTTGAAAAAATATCTTCCCGACGGCTCCGAAATAAACGGACAAAAATGTCCGAATTGCGGATTCGAGACGTTGATATATCAGGAAGGATGCCTGATATGCAAAAACTGCGGAGCCTCGAAATGCAGTTAACAGGGAGTAGTTATTGAAATGAGGATTACATTTAATATAAAGTATAAAACGAATTGGGGACAGCGTATTTTTATAACCGGTTCGTGTGCGGAACTCGGCGGAAACGCTCTTTACGAGGCAAAAGAAATGCATTACCGCAATGACGGCGAATGGCAATTGACAGTCTCACTGCCGGATTCGACGAAAACGGTTGATTACAGGTATGTTGTAGAAGACGGGAATAACATGCGGATATCCGAAGACCGTTTTCACCGTGCGACATTCGGACATGGCCATGATTCTTATTGTTTGTTTGACCACTGGCTGTCCGAACCCGACGACAGAACGTTTTATACCTCCACATTCACGAAAAACCTTTTCGCCCGGCACGATAAAAAGACAGAAAACAAATCGAATCAGGCTGAAAAAAACAGCCCTTTCGTCCTGCGCCTGTCGGCTCCAAAAATCAAGCCCGAACAGGTCGTTGCCGTCACCGGGAATCAGGAATGTCTCGGCAACTGGAATCCGGACAAGGCTCCGCGCCTGTCGGCGGAAAATTTCCCGCAATGGGAAATACGGCTTAATGCCGATGACATAACGTTCCCGCTGGAATATAAATTTATTGTTGCGGAAAGCGACAGACCGTACGATTGGGAAGAAGGCGAAAACCGCATTATAAACCGCCCGCCCGCAGACGAAAACGGCTATACGGTTGTGGACGACTATCCGTTGCGGACGTCCGGTTTTTCGTGGAAAGCCTGCGGAACCGTCATTCCGGTCTTCTCCCTTCGTTCGGACGACAGCTTCGGCATCGGCGATATCGGCGATATCAAAAAACTTATCGACTGGACAAAAAAAACAGGACAACACCTCATACAGGTCTTGCCGATGAACGATACGACCTGTTCGCATACGTGGAAAGATTCATATCCTTACAGCGCTATCTCCATTTATGCGCTTCATCCGCTATACATCAGCATCCCCATGCTGGGAAACCTGAAGGACAAAAAAAGAATGGCCTTTTTCAATGAAATACGCGAAAAACTGAATTTGGAAGAATCCGTCGATTATCCGTCGGTGGAAAATTATAAGACCGCATACTGCCGTGAGTATTTCCGGCAGGAAAAGGAAAACATCCTCAACAGCGATGATTTTAAGGAATTTATCGACAATAACAAAGATTGGCTGCTTCCTTATGCCGCTTTCTCTTTCCTGCGCGACAAAAATAATACGGCGGAATTTTCCGAATGGGGAGAATATGCACAATACAAACGTGAAAAGATTGAAAAGCTCTGTCATCCGGAAAATGAAGCATACGATGATTTTTTGTACCTGTTCTTTATTCAGTATACGCTGCACGCACAATTTGAATCCGTATCCCGTTATGCACGGCAAAACCGTGTCGTACTGAAAGGAGACATACCTATCGGGATAAATCGCAAAAGCGTCGAAGCCTGGACAGAACCCGGTTATTTTAACATGCAGGGGCAAACAGGCGCCCCGCCCGACGACTTTTCCGATACCGGACAAAACTGGTCGTTCCCTACTTATAACTGGGACGTCATGGAAAAAGACGGATTCTCGTGGTGGAAAAAACGTTTCCTGAAACTGAACCGTTACTTTGACTGTTTCCGAATCGATCATATCCTCGGTTTTTTCCGGATATGGGAAATACCTCTGGGATACACGGAAGGCTTGTGCGGACATTTCAAACCGGCCATTCCTTTGCCGGAGGAAGAAATCGGAAAATACGGTTTCACGTTCGACGAACGGCGGACAACGCCCTGTATTCATACCCGTTTTCTACCCGATATCTTCGGAGAAAATACCGGCAACGGCCTCTACCGGTATTTACGTCATATCGACGCGGAACACCTGACACTAAACGAATTTTGTTCGACACAAAGAAAAATATCAAGTCTTTTCGAAGGAAGCCGCGATAAGAAATCACAAATCATCAGGGACGGATTGATGCTGATTGCCAATGAAACGCTATTTCTCGAAGACCCTTACAGGATAAAATGCTACCACCCGCGCATATCCGCATACAAATCTTACGCATACCGCGAATTATCGGACGAAAACCGTCACGCTTTCGACCGGTTATATTATGACTTTTATTTCCTGCGGCACAACAGTTTCTGGAAAGAAACAGCCCTGAAACGCCTCACCCCGTTGATAAACGGCACGGACATGCTCGTTTGCGGCGAAGACCTTGGCATGATACCCGCATCTGTCCACGAAGTGATGAATAAACTGCAAATATTCACCCTTGAGATTGAACGCATGCCGAAAACGTTTAACACCGAATTTACGGATCTCAAAACGCTTCCGTATCATTCGGTCTGCACAACATCGACACACGACATAACTCCCCTGCGCGCATGGTGGAAAGAAAATAAGGAAATAACAC
Source organism: Tannerella sp. (assembly GCA_031282485.1). Classification (GTDB taxonomy): domain Bacteria; phylum Bacteroidota; class Bacteroidia; order Bacteroidales; family Tannerellaceae; genus Tannerella. Next base: position 4,953 of record JAITDQ010000106.1, read on the forward strand.
AGCGCTATTATAATAATGTACTGCACCGCAACGGAGAAGCTCCCGAAGAGTGTTCGACCGGAATAGCGGAACAAATTATAATAAACCACCTACATTCCCCGTCGATGCTGACCGTCGTCCCGTTGCAGGACTGGTTTGCCGTTGATGAAAAAATAAAACGCCCCGACCCGGACGCCGAACGGATCAACACCCCGGCTAACCCCAACAATTATTGGCGCTACCGTATGCACATAACACTTGAAACACTGTTACGTGCAGATGACTTCAACGGAAAAATCAGAAATCTTATAACCGAAAGCAAAAGATATTGAAACCGGATAATACATTCGTATCCGGTTTCAATATACAAATGTCGATTATTTTGGTTTCTGAACATTCACATTCGACGGATTCACGTTCGACGGCGAAGCAGCAGGCGATGTTAATCCGTCTTTCCCGGACATCGTACATGAGCCGTTAAGTTTTGCTCCCGGCTCTATCTCCAGGGTCTGGATATAAATATCGCCTTTAATTACTGCGGATGATTTCAGCACAAGACGTTCACGCGCACGCACAACGCCTTCAACATTGCCGAAGACTTCCGCATTATCCGTCATAATATTGCCTTTGACGCTTCCTTTCGGCCCTATGACGATTTTGCCTTTACAATTGATCTCGCCTTCCACACGTCCGTCAAGGCGAAAATCCGATTCCGCAACAATAGTACCTGTCAGTACCGTACCCGCAGCTAACACATTATGTAACCCACCGCAAGGCTCTTCATTCGTTTTTCCCATGATAATACAATAAATATTATTTGTTTTGATGCAAAGATAGCGCAAACAAAACATACTACAAAATAAGTTCGCTTATTTTTTATCATCAAAATGCATCTCGTCTTCAACATCCACATTCATATCCTCTTCATTTTCTTCTTCCTGTAAGGGATAAACGGGCGGTTCCGGCCCTTCGTCGCGAAAATAAAAAGCAAACGTAATACCCGCCAGCAAGCCCGAAAGATGGCCTTCCCACGATATGGACGTCCCCTGATAAAGAGTAGGAAAAAACGCCCAGACAAATCCGCCGTAAAGAAAAGCGACAAGAAGAGCAAACGCACGCTGATTGGGCGCTTTCTTGATCACCCCGCTCACGAAATGAAATGCCGCCAAAGCATAAACCAGCCCGCTCGCCCCCATGTGTATAGCGTCCCGCCCCATAAGCCATGTAAGAAATCCGCTGAGAAAATACAAACATAATAAAATACGCCATGCGCCTTGCCTGTAAAACAAAAACAACCCAAAGACAAGCAACAGCATTGCCGGCGTATTCGATATGAGATGTCCCCAGCCGGCATGCAGGAAAGGCATCGTGAGAATCCCCGGAAGCCCTTCCGGCACAAGCGGTCGCAACCCATACTGTTTCAAACGCAAAGAACATACGTTTCCGACAATATGCACAATCCACGGCAATGCCGCCAATAATATGGAATACGTTACGGCAAGCCTCAACTCTTTCTTTTCGTCCGTTAAATTATCATACATAACGAAACAAATATACATGTTTTTTCAAAAACTACCCTGTTATTACAAAATTTTCATCTATTTTTGTCGCATGAGAACTACAGTCACAATAGAATCCATGAAGTTCCACGCCTTCCACGGTGTGAAGGAGGAGGAACGTATCATCGGCGGAACATTCCTTGCCGACATATCTTACATAATAGATACCGCCGCCGCCGAAACGGATCGTATCGAAGACACCATCAGCTATGCGGAAATATACGACCTCACAAAAGAAGAAATGATGAAGCCGTCGCAACTGATAGAAAACGTAGCCGGACGCATCCTGAAAGCAATAAAAAACAAATTTCCGCAAATACGGGAAACAACCGTCAAAATATCAAAACTGCACCCACCGGTAAACGGCGAGGCCGGAAAAGCGACCGTTACAATTAAAAACTAAAAAAAATGCCCCGATCTTGCATTGTTTTGAATAAAAACACCTATATTTGCACGCAAATTTCATATCCGGGGTATTAGCTCATCCGGCTAGAGCGTTAGACTGGCAGTCTAAAGGTGATCGGTTCGAGTCCGATATACTCCACAATAAATATTTTTCATTGATTTTTTTATCTAATTAATACCTTTATTATCAATGTGGTCAATAATCTCTATACAATCCTCAAACTTTCCCAAATTGCGAGATAATTCGGCTATCATCAATTTTTCATTTAAGTCGTCTTTAACTCGTATATACTTCTGTACTTGCATTAGTAATAATTCATAAAATTAACTGATACATAATAAATATATTTTGTAAATTTGCATTCGAATATGCGAAAAAAGTCGGACAGGGGAATGTGGCGGCAACGTCGACAACCTGCTTAATAAATTTCAAAAATGAAACAGTTTATATTATTTATTGCGTCGGTAATTATTTTTACTTCATGCAAAACGGACAACAAAGAAACAAATAAAGATTTTATGGAAAACGAAAAGAATATCTCATCCGAAACCGGTTTCAACAGCGATGATATGGTATCCTGTATCAGTTTAACGGTCGCTGAAAGTAAACGGCTTATTGCTAAGGGTATAATAAAACATCCGCTTGTGCAACGGAAATTAGCTTCCGGGATGATTATCATTACGAGAGGCTCTACGAATACGTATATTGCGGAAGAATTGACGGGACTGGACGCCCCCCGCGGAAATTTTGTTACCGGAAGAATCACTCCCAACGGAAAAGAGATTGCAACGGAGGGAGAAAGAGTACCGGAAATCGTCATCGTTGACGGGAAATGGGTCAACATGCCTTTTCAGGAGGCACTTGCTGCGCTGAAAGAGGATGATATCGTCTTCAAAGGAGGCAACCTGCTCAATTATGAAAAGAAACAGGTCGCGGTAACAATCGGATCGACAGACGGGGGAACGGTCGGCCGCATACGGCCATATACGGCGGAAGGCCCGGCGCACCTCATCGTCCCGATCGGATTGGAAAAAGAAGTATACGGAGATTTGTATGATTACGAAAAAATATTATCCGGGAACATGAAGAACAGAGGTTTTGTCCCAAGAGTTATCGTTCATAAAAACGCCGAAATTTTCACAGAGATAGAAGCCATAAAAGTATTCGGGGATGTCAATGTCATTCCTTATGCTTCGGGAGGTATCGCAGGTAGCGAAGGCGCCAAATCATTTGCAATTTACGGTTCTCCGGCGGAGGTAGAGAAAGTCCTTCGTATAATTTCGGAAATACAGGGCGAACCGCCGTTCATAAAAGATTTATAATAACGCCGGGCAGCGCAGGCGATATTTACAGAATGAACATGTATTCGTGAATTCTGTAACAAACGAAACAGCTCTCAGTTTTCGCTGCGAAGGGTGATCTTATTACATGAAAAAAGGAGAACGGCGTATTGGTTTGCTTCGGGTCGCACCGTCGCAATGACGGCGGCTACGCACATCTCCCGTTATTGGTAAATATTCTTCCGGTAAATCCGCAAGAAGAATCGACCGTAGCATAAGGCGTTTCGGAATTACAGTTTTAAATTACGGACAAAATCTTTCAGGGTTAATTTTTTCTTCTGCTTGGGTTTATCTACTGGTTGTACGCGGGTGTCGAGGATTAGTTTTTCCCTGCCGGCGACCCATTTTTCCAGAAACGTGTTTATCTCCGCCCAGTTTTGTGTCATGGGAGTATGGGCAATCCGGTGTCCTTCGCTTTCGACCGAATAAAAATAACAGGGTGCGTTCAATGTTTTTAGTTGCCGGGTGATATG
>JAITDQ010000205.1 GCA_031282485.1 Tannerella sp.
CATATTTGTTCACCCATACTTTAGCGGCAAGTTCATCACCTGTGAAATAGACCAGAGAAGCTTTGTAAGCATCATCGAAAGAATAAATTTTCTCGTTCATTTGTTGTCTTTTTATTAATATCAGTTTTGGGGTGCAAGTTTATAAAGAGTTTGTGACTTGTCCAAATTTTTCAATAATAAAAACGCGGTATGTTTAAAAGTTTTCCGGTATTTTTCATAAATATCTAATAAGTAGCATAATGACATTTTGATTTTCCCGGAAAGTTTTCCGGAAAAGGAAACTTCAAACAAACAGTCTTTTGTTTCACGAACGGATTGCCTGCTTCTGTCGATGTGTCAAAATGGGAAGTCCGGGCGTTGCCGTTCTTGCGTTGTTGTCTCAGTGATTTTTTTATTTTTCAATGGGTGTATGGGCTGAATTAATTTTAGTCCCCGTCATTGCGCCCGCAACGAAGCAATCCCGCCGCAGGTTGGGGATTGCTTCGTGCCGTAATGTCGGTGTGACGGCCTTTCATTGACGTTACGCTGACGTTATGGGATGATGGCGCCGGCGATTTCGCTCCAGGGACCTTTTTTGCCTGTGGTATTTTCCCAGCGGAAGCAGAAATAGACGGTCGTTCCGCGCTGGTTCTCGTCGAAATCGAGGATTAAGGGGCTGTCCGTATCGAAGGACGAGTGTATCAGTTCGTCGATCGAGGAGGGCGGTGTGGCGAGGATTGCCCAGCACATTTCCGCGCCTTTCTGTCCCGGCGGTTTCGCCCTGGCATGTTCGCCGGCTTCTTCGCCGTAGTAATGAAATACCAGGCGGCGTATCGTACCGGTGTCCACTTTGAAGTAAGGGGCTTTCTTGGCCACGGGCGAGGGTGTGCGTCCCGTTTTGTAGATCGGCAAGCCGAGGGCTTCGCGGTCGCCGCCGGTCACTCTGCGATTATAGCTCACGAACTCCTTAATATCGGCCCGGAGTGTCTTTTCGAGTATCGCACGGGAATCGTTTTTGTTTTTGACGGTCACTTTAGTACGTGTCGAAGGTTCTTCGGCGAGTTTGAATTTGGCGGCGAAATCGTCTTTCTGCGTTGTGAGGAGTGTATACTCGACTTCCGGGAAACCGATCCGGTCGAGTATCAAAACCAATTGTGCAAGGAAGTTAACAACCCACTGGATAAACGCACTGTCTTTTTCCGGGATAAAATCTTTACTTTTCATTGTCTTTACTTTTTAAATTAATATATCTGTTTAATAAATTCTCGTTTTCAGTACGGCGCTCACTATCGTCAGGGAAACGCTTACTACCGTTAGTGAAGTACTTACTACCATTAGCGAAGTGCTCACTATCGTTAGTAAATTGCTTACTGACGGTAGTGAGACATTCACTGCCGTTAGGGAAACTCTCACTGACGACAGTGAAATCCTCACTGTTGTCAGGGAAGCGCTCACTGTTGTCAGGGAAGCGCTCACTGTTGTCAGGGAAATGCTCACTAATATCAGGGAAATGCTCACTACCGTCAGGAAAGCGCTGTGCGATGTCAAATTGTGTGTGTGTTGTGTGTGGGAGGTGGGTAATCAACATAAATTCAACTACTTTAGACCCTGTTTTCCGAAAGCTCCGATGGTCGAAAGTAGCGCTGTGATGCAGCCATGCTATGTGATTCCGTGTTACCATTGATTTATCTTTGTATTATTAAAAAATAAATATAGATGTCATACTATTATTTTTTTATCTATATAACGATAAAACCGGCATAAAAATACTGTTTATTTTTTTGAATAAACAAATATCCTTTAGCTCTTTATAGATATATATGATTTATTAACATATAACGATTTGTAGTGGGTAACGGTTAACGGTCTGGCATGTGAAATAAACAAGATATATACTGCGCACAGCCGTCTTTCGCGAATAGCCCGGAGGGCTTTATTTTCATAACCGCAGGCTAAACGACAGCGCAGCCTTGTCTATTTCGCCTGTCTTACCATTTCCCGCCAAGGATAAAAATCACGAACGGCAAATAGTCTTTCAGCTCGGTTTTGAGGATTTCGACAGCCCGGTTGCGGTATCGTTCGACGGTGCGTACCGAGACGCCCATGACTTTGGCAATCTCGCCGACCGGCCGGTCTTCCAGGCGCGACATCTCGAAAGCCATCCGGTACTCCGGCGGAAGCTTGGCCAGGGCATCGGCCAGCAGACGCTCCAGCTCGGCCAGCATCCATACGGAATCGAGGTTCTCGGTATGAGGTATGTTTTCCGGGTGCGACAGGTCGTCGAACGCTTCGGGGCGTTGGTCTCGAAGGTAATTGAGGCAGTGGTTCCTGACCGCCGCCGTCAGGTAATTTTTAGCGGGAATACGGTAATCCATGTGTTGGCGGTTCGTCCAGACAGCGCAAAACACATCCTGCACAATGTCTTCGCTCACGTCGGCATACTTGACGAAACGCCGTGCATAAACGCACAAAGCTGCATAATAACATTCAAACATCTCCTTGAACGCCGTCCGGTCATTCTTGGAAATATCGTATATCCACCGTTCCTGTTCTGTCGTTTTCATATTATATTCTTGCAAATGATATGGCAAAAGTACGACTAAATTCCCCCTGCCCAAATTATTTTTGTAAAAAATACGAAAAAGTTGTCGCATTCGTCCCGTTTTCGTGTATACATAAATAAACAGTAGCATAAAACATGAAAAATAAGAATGAAAAAATAAAAGACGAACTGCTGACAATTAAGGAACTGCGGGATGATATCCGCTTTTATAAACAGATAGATGTTTCCGGCGCGTACGGAAGGACGCTGTCCAAAATCGCCCGGCAACAGCGCCGGATGTGGTTGCGTAACACGTTCAACCGTGCCGCCGCCATACTGTTTATCCCCCTGCTTGCCGGCACGCTTGTCCTGTCGTATTTGTTTTACCGCCAAACCGCTTCTCCCCGCGAAGCATTTGCCGAAGTGAAGGGTTCCCCGGGAACCGTCATGCAGGTCGAATTGCCCGACCGTTCGCGCGTATGGCTCAACGGCGAAAGCCGCCTGCGTTATCCGGTTGAATTTAAGGGGAAGACACGTGCGGTCGAACTGGCGGGAGAAGGCTTTTTCGACGTATCGACCGACGCGGCCATGCCCTTTGAGGTGACGGCGCCGTCCGGCCTGAAAGTCATAGCCCGCGGAACGGAATTTAACCTGAAGGCTTACGGCGACGATGACACGCATGAAGTGGTGCTGGAGGAAGGTATCGTAGAAGTAAGTTATAAGGATTACAGTGCCGTTATGAAACCGGATGAAATGCTGAGGCTTACCGTTGATGACAACCGTATCGCCCGGTCGGCAGTCCGCACGGACGAGAAGACGGCCTGGAAAGACGGTAAAATCATTTTCCGCAATACGCCGGTAGAGGAAGTAATGAAACAGCTTTCGCGCCGCTACAATGTGGATATTACGCTTCATAATCCCCGGCAGAAATCGTACCTGATACGGGCGACGTTCTCGTCGGAGACGATCGAGCAGATTCTTGATTACCTGAAACTGGCCGAACCCGTCGAATGGAGCCGTGTGAAAACGGAACAAAACGGAGACAGCACTTTCAACCGGCAGCAAATACACGTGACCGTTAAATAATATGTTGAACTATCAAAAAGTAAATGCTTATGAGAAACAGAAGTCCATGAAATCCGGGAAAAAAAAGCAAGGATAAGTTTGCCAACTTACCCTTGCCAGGCACGTCCGGATAGTATCCGGCAACGAATTTAATTTATTCACCAATAAATTCAACACAAAAGTATGAAAAAAATAAATACAAATCCGTGTATTTCATCAACAAATACACAAAAAAAATTTATACGCATTATGAAACTGTCTGCTGTGCTCTCATATTTGATCGTATTTCAACTGTATGCGGGCGCGACATATTCGCAAAACGTGGCAACGGTATCGTTGCAGCTTCACGACGTAACGGTCGAAGAAGCCATTAATGTAATAGAAAAGGAGACTTCCTATTCATTTTTGTTTACGGACAAATCGGTGGATGCCGGCCGCAAGGTCAGTATCCATGTGAACAACGGGGAGATAACGGACATCCTGGGTCAACTGCTGAGAAACACGGACACCGGTTATCAAATTATCGACAATCAAATCATTCTCGCCCGGGACAGGACGTTTACGTTCCAGCGGCAGGACGGGAAAAAAACGGTCACGGGAATCGTCGTCGACACCGGTAACGAACCGGTTGTCGGAGCGAATGTCGTGGAAAAAGGCACGACCAACGGCACGGTGACGGACATCGACGGACAGTTCACGCTGGACGTGCAGCACGATGCCGTATTGCAGGTATCCTATATCGGATACGTCCCGCAGGAAATCGGCTCTTCATCGTGGGGAGAGGGCGCCCGGACAATCAGGCTGCTGGAGGACACGCAGGCGCTGGACGAAGTCGTGGTCGTCGGATACGGCACGATGCGGAAAAGCGACCTGACGGGAAGCACGGCCTCCGTGAAGAGCGAAACGCTGGCTCAGCGCACGGTGACGTCCTTCAATCAGGCGCTGTCGGGGAAAGTATCGGGCGTCAGCATCTCTACCAATTCAGGGCGTCCCGGCGGACGCGCTACCGTGCGCATACGCGGCAGTTCGTCCATTAGCGTTACAAACGAACCGCTGTACGTCGTGGACGGCGTGATTCTGAACGTAAGCACGCTGACGAACGGAACGTCTCCGATAGATTACCTGAATCCGAATGATATCAAGTCGGTCGAAGTGCTGAAAGACGCATCCTCCACCGCCATTTACGGCGCACGCGGCGCCAACGGCGTAATCATGATTACGACCAAAAAGGGTGACGGCGTGAACGGCGTCGGCGTGCAGTATGACACGGATTTCGGCGTCGGCGTCCTGCCCCGGAAACTGGACGTGCTGAACGCGGAAGAATTTCTCCGCGTGGAGGAGCTGGCATACGAAAACGCCCGCAAGTACGACCCGGCAGGCTTTGCGGCGGGCAGCTATCGCGATCCGCGACTGAAACGCACCGACCCCAGACTGTTCGACAGCAGCGGAAAACCGCTGTACAACACCGACTGGCAGGACGAAACCATCCGCAACGCCTTCTCGCAAACGCACCAGGTGACCCTGTCGAACACGAAAGGCAAAGACTCGTACGGACTGTCCGTCGGATACAGGGACGACCGCGGTTTGATTGTCAATTCATGGTTGAAACGTTATTCGGGACGCTTCTTTATTGATACCGAAGTGTCGGAGTGGTTGAAGGTCGGCGGCAGCATGACGTACAGCTACCAGCAGGAAAACCAGACCGACGCAATGGGCGACGGCGGCATTACCGTCGGGCGGCAAATCGTGGAAGAACTGCCGATTATCCCCGTGAAATACGCAGACGGCGCCTGGGCGGGCAATAACGACTATCCCGGAATGGAAGGCGGCAACAACCCCGTCCACGTGGCGACAGACCGTCTTCTCGGCCTGGAAACGCAATCCATGATCGGTAATGTGTATGCCAACATCACCTTTATGAAAGGGCTGGAACTGCGCTCGGTAATCGGTTCGAACATCATCAACCAGAAATCGAATTACTACGGCGGCCGCCGGTTAATCTGGATTTCGTCGCCCAACGGAAGCGCTTCGGTCACGAACAACCGGAACAATTCGTGGCAATTCGAGAATTACCTTACCTGGAATACCTCCTTCGCCGAAGTGCATCGCCTGACGGCTATGGCCGGCATCTCGTGGCAACATGTGGATAACTCGAACGCAGTAGCGTCGGGAAGCGGATTTTCGGACGATTTCTTCCTGTACAACAATCTGGGCGCAGCTACGACCCAGACGGCTTCGTCCACCGTAAATGCTTACGGGTTAAATTCCTGTTTCTCGCGCATCAATTATAGCCTGAGCGACAAATACCTGTTTACGGTCACGGCGCGTCTGGACGGGTCGTCCAAATTCGGGTCGGCAAACCGGTATGCATTTTTCCCGTCGGGAGGTTTCGCCTGGCGCATGTCCGAAGAGCCGTTCATGGAGGCGGTATCGTTCGTCTCGAACCTGAAACCGCGCGTGAGCTACGGCCTCACGGGTAACTCCGAAACGGGGCCATACGCTTCGCAGGGCGGACTGGGGAACTATATGACCATTTTCAGCGGTGCACAGGCGTCCGGAATCGGCGTTTCCACGCTGGCCAATCCCGAACTGAAATGGGAAAAGACTTCCCAGGTGAACGGCGGCATCGACATCGGGCTGTTCGACAATCGCGTCAACATCGAGGCGGACGTGTATTACAAGAAGACGACCGACATGCTGCTGGGCGCACCCGTGCCGGCGTCGAGCGGATATACCTCGATTACGAAAAACATCGGGAGCATGGAGAACAAAGGGTTCGAACTGTCGCTTAATACCGTCAACATCTCCTCGAACGATTTCAGCTGGGAAACGACGTTCAATATCTCGTTCAACAAGAATAAGGTTCTTCAGTTGAACGACGGTAACGACGACATCTTTCCCGGTCCCGATATTCTTTCGGCAAGCAATAACATCATCCGTGTGGGCGAGCCGGCAGGGTCGTTTTACGGATACAAGCGTCTGGGCACGTGGAGCACTTCGGAAGAAGCCGAAGCCGCACGATACGGAAAGCGTCCGGGCGACCTGAAACTGTGGGATCGTAACAGCGACGGACAAATCAACGACGCCGACCGCCTGATTATCGGTAAAGGCGTGCCCGACGGTTTCGGCATCTTCCTGAACAAGTTCCGTTACGGGAACTTCGACCTCGTCCTGGAACTCCAGTACATGTTCGGGAACGATGTGCTTGATATTTCCAAACATTCCGCCGAAGACCGCACGGGCATCGCCAACAGCTACCGTACCGTGCTGAACGCCTGGACGCCCGAAAACCAAAATACGATGATTGCCGAAATCCGTCCCACGGGCGCAGGTTACACGACGAACATCGACTCGCATTTCGTGGAAGACGGCTCTTTCCTGCGCGGACGGAACCTCCTGCTGGGGTACACTTTCCCGCAGAACCTGACACAACGCCTGTACCTGCGCAGTCTGCGGGTGTACGGAAGCATACAGAACCTGTTCGTATTGACCAAATACAGCGGCTACGACCCGGAAGTGTCGGATGCGACGCAGGCTTTTGCACAGGGGATTACCGTTTTCGGCTATCCTAAACCCCGAACGTTTACGATTGGTTTGAATATAAGTTTTTAATTTTGTAAATTTGCATCGCTTATGAAAACAAAATATATTTTATTTATGATAGTGCTCACCCTGCTGGGCAGCAGTTGCGCCGGTTTTCTGGAAGAATCGGACAAGTCGAATTTTACGCCGGAAAATTATTTTAAAACGGCCGAACATGCGCAGAGTGTCGTGAACGCGATTTATGCGGATTTCCGCCTGGCGGCAAGCGGCGACTACGGCGGCAATCCCTATTTCATGACGGATTTCCTGACCGGGACGGCCAACACGCGCGTCGGCCAGAACGTGCATATCAACAAGGTGCGCATGGTCACGAACGATTCGGATAACGAATACAGCCGCTCGTGGTGGAACGCTTCCTACCGTGCCATTGCCAATGCTAATTTTGCTATCGAAAAGATTCCCGGCATCGACATGGACAACACGGAGAAAAGCCGGTATCTGGGCGAGGCCTGTTTCCTGCGCGCTTACCATTATTTTAACCTGGTGCGCCTCTTCGGTCGCGTGCCGCTCGTGCTGAAACCCGTAGACGCTTCGTCGCCCGAACTTTATCCCGACCAGGCGTCGGTGGAGGAGGTCTACAACCGGATTGTGGCCGACCTGGAGGAAGCCGAAAAAACGGAACTGCGCTGGGACGACGAAAGCGGCCGCGTGACAATGGGCGTCGTCAAATCCCTTCTTGGGACGGTCTACCTCACAATGGCCGGCTATCCGCTCGAAAAGGGACGCGAATATTATGCCCTGTCGGCCGCCAAACTGAAGGAGGTCATCGACCGGGGCGTGTATCGCCTGTTCGATTCGTACGGCGACCTGCACGACGTGGCGATGAACAACCGGATTGAGCACATGTTCATGGTGCAGTACCAGTCCGGCTCGTCCGTCGAAAACGGCATGCAGTATCTCTACCTGCCTTACAACCTCGACATCTCGTATTATTCGACCGAAACGGGTTCGATTGTTGTGCAGGACGAATTTATTGCAACGTACGAGGCGGGCGACAAACGGGTTGCGGAAAAGGAATTTTATTTCACGAACTACAGCAGTAATTCGAACCGTGAGGAAATCGTCGAGTTCGGAAGTTACTACGTGTACAAGTTTTTCGACGAAGATGCGCACCTGCGGACGGCGAAGAGCGGCCTGAACTATCCGCTGATGCGTTATGCCGACATCCTGCTGCAATATGCCGAAGCGCAGAACGAAGCGGACGGGGCGCCGTCGGCCGACGCCTATTCCTGTATCAATCAGGTCAGGAAGCGTGCGAATCTGCCCGAGCTGGCCGGACTGTCGCAGGACGGTTTCCGCAAAGCCGTCTGGAAGGAACGCTGGCACGAGCTTTCGTTCGAAAACAAGATTTGGTTCGACATGGCGCGTACCCGCAAGGTGTTCGACCTGACTACGGGCGAATTTAACGACTACGCCGGACACCGGTTTACGTACGGCCCGACGCTCGGCGAGCGCGAACTGCTGTTCCCCATCCCTACCGGCGAGATGAAGAACAACCGAAAACTTTCACAGAATACGGGATATAACTGATTTATTATAAAAATGAGAACATTAATTATTGTATTACTGACGATTTGTTGCATGTATCCGAAAGCGGAGGGTAAAGACCTGCGCGGATTGCAACAGGATTTTGTGGATTTGAAATTCGGGATGTTTATTCATTTCAATATTCCGACTTTTACGAATCATGACTGGCCTGACCCCGATACCGACCCTGCCGTTTTCAATCCTGTGAAGCTGGATTGCGGTCAGTGGGCGCGTGCGGCGAAGTCGGCCAAAATGCGCTATGGCTGCCTGACGACGAAACACCATAGCGGATTCTGCATCTGGGACACGAAAACGACGGACTACAGCGTGATGAACAGTCCGTTCGGCCGTGATGTGGTGCGCGAATATGCCGACGCCTTCCGCCGTGAAGGATTGAAGGTGATGCTCTATTATTCCATTCTGGATACACACCACAAACTGCGTCCGGGTTTTATCACGCAGGCGCATGTCGAAATGGTCAAAGCCCAGTTGACGGAATTGCTGACCGGCTACGGGGAGATACAGGCGCTGATAATCGACGGCTGGGACGCGCCCTGGTCGCGCATCTCGTACGAGGATATTCCTTTCGAGGAGATTTATCTGCTGGTGAAACGCCTGCAACCCAACTGTCTGGTGATGGATTTGAACGCGGCGAAATATCCTGCCGAGGTGTTGTTTTATACCGACATCAAATCGTACGAACAGGGCGCCGGACAGCATATTTCGAAGGAGGGCAACCGTTTGCCTGCCCTCTCGTGCCTGCCCCTGAACGGGAGCTGGTTCTGGAAAACGTCGTTTCCGAACGAGCCGGTGAAAAATCCTGTCGAAATGGTCAGGGATAATCTTGAGCCGTTTAACAGGGCGTACTGTAATTTCATCCTTAACGCTGCGCCGAACAGGGACGGCCTGATTGACGACAATGCGCTGGCCGCCCTGAAGGAAATCGGAAGGCTGTGGAAAGACGATGCGCCTGCGATGCCTTTGCCGCAGTTCGAACCGCCGGTTGTCTCGACCAACGTCGCCAAGCATCAGCCTGTCAATTCGAGCTGGAGCGACGACATGATGATTATGGATTTCGGCAATGATGACAATTTCAGGACGTCGTGGCAGTCGAACGGGGAGGTTGCACAGCCGTGGTTTGAAGTTGACTTTCCGCGCGACCGGTTCTTTAATGCCGTCGTTGTTTACGACACGAGGCAATGTATTCGGAAATACCGTTTGCTTTACGAGCAGGACGGTGAGTGGAAGACGATTGCCTCCGGCAGCAATGACCTGAAGGTGAAAATACACCGTTTCGACCGTATCCGCGG
>JAITDQ010000213.1 GCA_031282485.1 Tannerella sp.
AGGCCGCCTCATTCTGCAAACAGGCTCCCGCATACTGGGGTGATCAGCCGGGTACTTCCGGGCCGGTATATGCAGGCGCTGTTGTCTGCTTGCTGTTCGTGCTGGGATTGATGATTGTGAAGGGCAGGGAAAAATGGTGGCTGCTGGGTGCTACCGTTGTATCTCTTGTTTTATCGTGGGGCAGACATTTCCCGCTGAATGAGTTCCTGTTTCACCATTTGCCGCTGTATAATAAATTTCGTACGCCTTCCATGGCGCTCGTTATCGCCGAGGTTACGATGGTGACGCTGGGTATTTTGGCGGTAAAAACGTTTTTGGAACAGACCGACAGGCGGAAATTGCTCCGTCCCCTGAATATCGCTGCCGGGATAACCGGAGGATTATGCCTGTTTTATGCGCTGTTCGGAAGCAGTATGATGAGTTTCTCCGCTTCGTCGGATGAATACTACTTTGGGAAATACCCGGAACTTCTGACCGCATTGATAGCCGACAGGCAACACCTGTTGACTTCCGACGCGTGGCGGTCGTTTTTCTTCATTGCGTTAGCCGCAGGCGTTTTATGGTTTTATGTGAGGAAACCGTTTAAAATCATTTATGCGGTAATTGCCCTGGGCGCCTTGATTTTCATTGACCTCTGGACGGTCGACAAACGATTTATAAACTATGACAGTTTTCTTCCGAGGAAAAAAGCGATGGAATTTGTCGCCACACCGGCAGACTTGCAGATTCTGGAGGATAAAGACCCGAATTACCGGGTATTCAACATGACGAAAAGCCCTTTTAACGAATCGGAGACGTCGTATTTCCATAAATCAATCGGGGGATACAGTCCGGCTAAACTCCGCCGTTACCAGGATATTATTGATTACCACCTCTCGCAAAACATCAATCCGAATGTGCTGAACATGCTCAATACACGTTACCTGATTGTCCCGACGCAGCAGGGGCCGCAAGTGCAGTACAATGACAGGGCGTTGGGGAATGCATGGTTTGTGGATGAAATTAAATGGGTTAATTCGCCGGATGAGGAGATTGTTGCGATAAAAGATTTTGATCCTGCACGGACGGCTTTTATTGATAAGGAATGGCAAGGCAGTTTGCCGGACTGGGAAGCCTTGCAGCACGAAAAGGACAGTACGGCGTTTATCCGCCTCACGGATTATGCCAATCCGGGGAATCTGTTTTATGAAAGCAGCAGTACGAAGCCTCATCTGGCCGTATTCTCCGAAGTGTTTTATAAGACATGGCATGCTTACATTGACGGCGTCGAAGCGCCTTTGGTACGGGTAAACTATATCTTGCGCGGCTTGGCTGTGCCGGCCGGCGAGCATAAAATAGAATTTAAATGTATTGATGATGTCTATCCGAGAGGCGCTAAGATTTCCCTCATATCATCTATCGTGGCAGGCATTATCCTGTTGTTTTTATTTGGTTTTGCCGTTTGGACGTCGGTAAAAACCCGTCCGAATACGGAACGCGGGCAGCGAATCCCGGACAAACGCTGATTCGGGAAGAAACGGGAAACGTTAATCATCCCGCGGATTAAGGGAAACAACTTATCCGCAAAGGAGCCAAGCCCACAAAGTTCATCCTTTGTGGGCTTGGTGTTTTTGTGGGATATTGTTGTGATTTTTAAATCGGAATTACTCGAACGAGCGCTGCAGATTGCAGAAGACATTTGACCGTTGGTCGAACGAGCGCCGCATATTGCAGGAGACGTTTGCCCATTGGTTGAACGAGCGCTGCAGATTGCAGGAGACATTTGCCCATTGGTCGAATGAGCGCCGCACATTGCAGAAGACGTTTGACCATTGGTTGAACGAGCGCCGCAGATTGCGGGAGACATTTGACCGTTTACGGCAAGAGGAAAAATATGGATTCGGGTCCCATGTTGAATAAAAGGTCTGCGATACTCATATTGGGTATGAATCCGTATTTGTCGCGAAACACCTGATAGTAGGGGAGGGGAGTGAACGTTGTGTCGGGTTGCGGGTGACGGGGATCGATTGCGGTACGGAAATCGTTTTCTACGGCCGGTTCGTATTTTTCAGTGTACGTAATGACCGGGTGTATATCCAGCAATTCGCAGAGCAGGGAGCGTAACGATTCGTTGTATTCGATAAGGTACGTGTATTTTTTTTCGTAAAAGATTCGGAAATCGTCGGCGTAATATTCGAAAAACGGGCTTATATTATATGCCGAAACGAGGGCATTCCAGTGTATATGCCGCCAGTTGCCGTGATTGGAAATGCGTATGTCCCGTGTCGGGCATTTCGCACAGGCCGGTTTTACGATGGGGACGGTGAGGGTTTGCGTACCGTTTGCCGCCGCGATAAGGCAACGGTTCCGGAATGTCTGTTTGGGATAGTTTTCTGCGGTTTCGATGCGTATTTCGTCGAAACGTGCAAGTTTCGAATAATACTGTACCGGAGCCAGATAAGCGGTTGACAGGCAGGCGACGGACATTTTTATTTTATCTTTTTGAAACGCCGGGCAGGATCTTTACTGTACCAGCAATACCATATATTCCCGTCGATACGGTCTTTGGGGATCAGTCCCAGATGACGGGAATCAATGCCTTCCGATTCGTTTTCCGACAATATCCAGTAATAATCCTTCCTGAAAAAATAATACGCCGTTTCCTTCCCGTTTATATACAGTTTCCCGTCGCGTATGCGTGCGGCGTCGCCGGCCTCGTTCATGATAGCTTCGCGGCATGCCATGAGCGATATTTCGTTTATATCGACGGGTTTTCCTTTGCCGGGGACGACAAATTCGTATCCCAGGTAGTGTTCCCCAATCATTTCTATCTGCACGACCTGCGCAAGGTTTTGGCTGAGCAGTTCCTTTTCGCGCAGGCTCATCCGGAGTGTAAGGCTGATGGAATCTTCCCTGACGTCGCGTAACGGTATGCGCAGCGTTTCCATTGCCGTTATCAACTGTTCCTTTATATCTTTACGTATGCGGAAGACAGGTCGCATCATCGGTGCATTGGGCAAAAGGCGTCCGTTGACGCGAAACCCGTCTGCGCCCATTTGGATCACGTCGCCCGGCATCCCGATACATCTTCCGATAAAAAGCGGAGGACGCGCGGCATCACGGCGCAACGGACTCCGGTACAGCACGATATGATTGCGGCCGGGGTTGCCGCTCCCCTTCAGTTTGTTGACCAGTACACAGTCGCCGGTCTTGAGGGTATCTCCCATTTTATTCCCCGTAATGCGGTATGAGCCGATGATAAACCATTTTACGGCGATAACGGAAACAATTATTGCCGTAACTGTGACTGTATATCGGAGAATCTGTTTCATCGGCTGTTTATGATAATCTGTTTTGCGAAATCACATGGAGGGAAAGTCAGTTGAACGCTTCGACCCGGCGGAATATGCGGTTCCAGCGGATACCTCCATTGAAAAGATTGCGATCCTTGTCTAAGGATAACCAGATGAGGATCGGTTTTCCCACGATATGATCTTCGGGGACAAATCCCCAGGAGCGGCTGTCGGCGCTACAATGGCGGTTATCACCCATCATCCAGTAATAATCATATTTAAATGTATAGCTATCCGTCGTTTCGCCGTTTATCCGCACCGATCCGTCTGCCCCGACTTCGAGGGTATTATTTTCGTAATTGCGAATACAGCGGTGATACAATGCGAGATTTTTCTCATCCAGCCGGATCGTCGCCCCTCTTTCCGGGATCCATATCGGGCCGTAGTTGTCGCGCGTCCACCCAAAATCACGTTCAATGGGATAGACATCGCCGCCAATCATATCCGGCTCAATCACGACCTTGCGCACGGAAGGCATTTTTCGAACCATTTCGAGCGCTTCCGCCGTTAACGGTATGCGGTAAATCGGATTATAGTAGCCGTCGGATTTCTTGCTAAATCCGAGATAAGGCAACGTCTGATTGTAAGAATCCGTAAGCTGCGTGCGTTCCGAGACGAGTTTGCGGTCTTCCACGCTGACCTTCAGGCGGCGGAACATGTCGTCTTTGATGATCGTGCCGTCCGTTTCGACATAATAAACATACTGTACGTTTTTCCTGTCCGGCAGTATCTGACCGTTGATATAGACCTGGTTGTCGATGATCCGGAGGGAATCTCCCGGCATTCCCACGCATCGTTTGACGTAGTTTTCGCGTTTATCCACCGGACGGTATATGACATCTCCAAATTCGGCTTTATTCAGGCGGATAGCTTCATGGCTGCTGTAATGCACGAGCCTGTAATAGTCCGGGTTCGGCATATTCAGCGCCACCGTATCGCCGGCCGGGAAGTTGAATACGACGATGTCGTTGCGTTTGACGTGTCCCAGTCCTTTTACGCGTTTGTATCCCCACGCAGGCCAGTCGGTGTATGATTTGCAGTTCAGTATGGGCAGCGTGTTTTGTACGAGCGGGAATGAAACGGGCGTGTTGGGCACCCGCGGCCCGTAGCTCAGCTTGCTTACAAAAAGATAGTCGCCCACGAGGAGCGTCTTTTCGAGTGATGACGACGGTATCTGGTAGTTCTGAAACACAAAGATGTTGATCAGATATACGGCAACCAGTGCGAACAGTATATCGTCAATCCAGTTCAGCACGTTCTGCACTTTAGGGTTGTCGGATTTTTTCCACCCTCCCCACGGTATAAATTTTGTAAGGTATATGTCGGCAAGCACAATCAGCCCCAGAAGTAACCACCAGTTACCCATCCATGCCGTGAAAAGTATGTACGGCACAGCCCAGATGCTGAAGTTTATCCACTGACGTTTTTCTATCTTTTTCAGTCCCATGATGAATTAATATTTAATATTTAAAAATGTTTCATTTCAAGCAGGTCGTTCATGGTGAGGAACCCTTTTTTACCGGCTGTAAATTCGGCGGCGAGGACTGCACCGAGTGCAAATCCGGCGCGGCTTTTGGCATCGTGTTTGATCGTTATGCTGTCGGCTTCCGATTCGTAGCGGACTTCGTGTATTCCCGGCGTTTCGCCTTCGCGGATTGCATGGATGACGAGATTTTCCGTGCCGGACGGCTGTTCCTCTTTCCCGTTCGCCAAGCGCCAGTGTTCCTTGCGTGACAATTCGTTTATGATATCTTCCGCAAGCGTTATGCCCGTTCCGCTCGGTGCGTCGAGTTTATGGATATGGTGAACTTCCGTCATTGTTACGTCGTACGACGGAAAACCGTTCATCAGCTTTGCCAGATACCGGTTTACGGCGAAGAAGATGTTTACGCCGATGCTGAAATTCGATGCATAAAAAAAGGTTTGTCCCTCTTCTTCGCACAGTTTTTTTATCTCACCGAGGCGAGCCGTCCACCCGGTAGTGCCCGATACGACCGGTATTCCGGCAGCAAAACATTTCCGGTAATTATCAAATGCCGTAGCGGGCGTCGTAAACTCGATCGCCACATCTGCAGATTTGAAATCGGCGGAATCAAAATCATCCGTATTATCTATATCAATTTTCGACACAATGACATGCCCCCTTTTCAAGGCGATCTGTTCGATGATACGCCCCATTTTACCATACCCGATTAATGCTGTTTTCATACTGTTCTTTTCTTAAACCATGCAAAGATAGAAATAAATATGATATATATCACTTATCCCGGGTGAATTTCAAGTTGTCG
>JAITDQ010000258.1 GCA_031282485.1 Tannerella sp.
CTCAAAACATTTAAAAATTTATCTGTTTTTTCCGCTGCAAAGATAAGCACATAAATCGCACTTTGATGCTTTTTTCCCTATCAATATTATCTATGCTTTTATTGATAAAACTAATTTACGCCGTAAAATCATCCGGATAATTTCTCTTTTGTATTTTTTTAGATTTTCCCCGGCATGAAAAAACCGGGGATTTTGACATACTCGCTTTTTATTTACTTCTTTCCTTCAAACTTACTCGAAAGTACTACGATTTTCATCAATTCTTCGTCCGTTCGTATTTTTAATCCCGAAGGTGTAAGCGTATGCGTGATTCCTGTCGTATAATAATATGAATTGCTTGACGTGGCCTCCCGCACTATCGGTATGACCAGCAGGCTAAGATCCTTATCCGGAGAATTTTTTACATGTGTCTCAAGCAACCGGCTTATATTGCCGAAAGCATACGTCCGCGTATAAGAGGAATAACCGTCCGGAGTCTCGTATGACGAAGTACATTGATAGGTTGTCCCATAAGCATTCACACCCATATTCAGGAAAGAAACATACGAAGTAGCATTATCCTCAATACTTGCATTTTCAAAAAATACCCTTACCGAATCTTCAGGCAACAACAGTAAATGTGAAGGCGGCATATAGGCAAAATCCCTTTCATCGACCGGCAAATATTTCAAATTAAGCGCCAGACTGTTGATAAAGCGATCCTGAACATCAAGTTTGTTTGAAATTTCCGTTGTCGGTATGACGAGTTTCGTGCAGACGCCGGCCGGAGATTTAATATATGTATGGGTGGGATTTTCTTCGAGCAGACGGTCGATTTGGCTGTTCTTAAAACGGGTTATCTGATAAACATCTTTCGCGCTGTAAAACCACTGGGCGCCGTAAAACAGCGAATCCTGCCCCTCCGAGCCTTTTCCTGTGTAAGAATAGGAGATGCGTATGGCGATATTTTCGCCGGAAGTCAGGATAAGATTACCGCTGCCAAACGTATTTGTTATGTATACGCCGGGAAAAAATCCGTTAAATGAGCTCTGCGAATCGAATGTTGACGGATTATTGACGGTTTCGTCATAGAATCGCTGTCCCAGTTCGAGCGGCAGTTTTACCCGTATATTCGGAATATAATAATCCGAATTGCGTACGGAATCGGGAATCGCCATGTCATAAGCCGTATACGTACAGGAGCCTAAAGGGTTGTTCATTGTACAGTATTTCTCCGGGTCGTCGTTCGTATAAAAATTCCTCGTCAACGGCCGGTTTACCGGAAACACCGTAACCTGCATCGGCGCTATTGTGTCGCCATACGCCATGAGTCCGCCGTAAGTATTATACATATAAAAAATATACAAATCGATCGAATCGATCTTCCCGTTATAGGGCGTTTCGGCAAACCGGAATCCTTCCTTACAATAAAACTGGCACAGGAAGTCAGCTTTAAGTGTTCCGTAATCCGGATCATACATTTCCCCCAGCATACAGGTTGTCGTTTTGGCGAAGACGGAGTCAAGTTTCACGGTCGACGCTTTTATCCGAAACGTATCGGTATAAACGGTTATCAAATCGTCGGGCGGCAGAACGGTCGTTCCCACTTTCGTCAGGTTATCGTCGCACGCGCCTGAAATAAGGGCTGTCAAAAGGCAGCATAAAGCAATATGTTTTTTTATACCTTTCATCATCTTTTGTTTTTTTTATTTGGAATTGAGTATCTGATCATAAAAATCATTGTAAACGTCGATGTACGAATCATCCGGCTGATAGGGCAGAAACGGTTTGTTTTCACTCTCAATAAAATCCGAAACATCTTTGCTTATATCGGGACTTCCTTGAATAACGCCGTCGGAATACCGTATTGCAAGACTTGACAAAGCGGCGAAATCCGTCGATGTTTTTATCAGCTGCAGGTCTTTGTCGGTCATGCCGTCCTGTTTCAATTTTCCGGCGAGGGACTTGTTCAGGGATTCCTTAAAATCATCCGAATAAACGGAATATACCACTTTGGCGCCGGCAAAACCCGGGTCGTCCGCGTACATCTTTTTAAGATAGACGGGAGCCAGCGCCGACAGCCAGCCGTGACAGTGTACAAGATCCGGTATCCAGCGCAGTTTCTTCACCGTTTCAAGAACTCCCCGGACGTAGAATATCGCTCGTTCGTCGTTATCTTCAAATTCCATACCCTCGTCATCATGCACGATGTATTTACGATGAAAAAAATCATCATTATCAATAAAATATACCTGCATCCGAGCGGACTGAATTGAAGCAACCTTTATAATAAGCGGATGATCCGTATCATCAATAATGAGGTTCATTCCCGAAAGGCGTATCACTTCATGCAACTGGTTCCTTCGCTCATTGACATGTCCGTATCGAGGCATAAATGTCCGTATCTCACGTCCTCTTTCCTGTATGCCTTGAGGCAGGTTTCTGCATATCCCGGATATTTCCGTCTCCGGTAAATACGGCGTTATCTCCTGAGTAATAAATAAAATTCGCTTTGCGCCCATCCTTTATTATTTAAAAAATCGCCACAAAGATACTAAAAAAAAACGGGAAAAAAACAAACGAAAATGCATTGATTATTCAAATCGTTTTAAATTAGCATATTTTATAAACTAAAAATTACGCCGTTACCTTTTTATTTTGTTGCTTTGCAGTCTGATTACAACCATATAAACTTAATCTTTTTGAAATGATAACGATACACAGCATCAATGAATTAAAGACCTTTCTTTCCGGTGAACGCGAAACGGGAAAGATCGTAGGATTCGTCCCGACAATGGGCGCTTTGCACGACGGGCACCTCAGCTTGGTTAAACAATGTAAAAAAGAAAATGACATTTGCGTCGTCAGTATTTTTGTGAATCCGACACAGTTTAACGACAGGAACGACTTTAAGACCTATCCGCGTACGCTTGACAACGATTGCAGGATGCTCGAACAGGTACGGTGCGACTGCGTTTTTGCCCCGTCGGAGGATGAAATGTATCCCGAACCGGACATGCGTGTCTTCGACCTGGGGCCGGTAGCGGCCGTCATGGAAGGCGAAAAGCGCCCGGGACATTTCAACGGCGTAGCTCAGGTCGTGAGCAAACTGTTCGACGCCGTCATGCCGGACAGCGCTTATTTCGGGGAAAAAGATTTCCAGCAAATCGCCGTCATACGTGAAATGGTCAGGCAGCTGCGTTTACCCGTTCACATCGTCGCCTGCCCTGTCGTACGCGAAAAAGACGGGCTTGCCATGAGCAGCCGCAACACGCGCCTGACGCCGGAACAGCGTCAAATTGCGCCGCTGATTGCTCGTACTTTGAAAGAAAGTTGTACCTTTGTGCCGTCAAAAAGCGTCGAAGAGGTCGAAGACTGGGTTGTAAATACACTTAACCGCACGCCTCCACTGCGCGTTGAATACTATACAATCGTAGACGGCAACACGTTGCAGCCGGTAAAAAACTGGAACGAAACGACCGAACCTGTGGGCTGTATAACGGTATTCTGCGGCGACGTAAGACTTATTGATAACATAAAATATTAAGACAGACATGACTATCGAAGTTTTGAAATCAAAAATCCACCGCGTGACGGTGACGGAAGCCAATCTTAATTATATCGGCAGCGTCACAATCGACGAAGACCTTATGGACGCCGCTAACATTATCGAATATGAAAAAGTTCACATCCTCGACAACAATAATGGCGAACGCTTCGAGACGTATGTCATAAAGGGTGAACGCGGGTCAGGCATCATCTGCCTGAACGGGGCGGCAGCCCGCAAAGTGCAGCCGGGTGATATTATCCTTATTGTTTCGTATGCCCGGATGGATTTTGAGGAAGCAAAAAAATTCAAACCGACAATCGTTTTCCCCGATACTGCAACCAACCGTCCGGTCGGGCTGTCATTATAAGGCTGCCCCGAATCATGACAGCCCTTATTTTGCAACGCGATTCATGCAAAAGTATACATATAAACATATATGGAATGTAAGTTTCCCGATTATCACCGGTTTACTTGCCCAGAATATAATCAATGTGACGGATACGGCCTTTCTCGGCCGCGTGGGTGAGGTCGAACTGGGGGCGTCGGCCATGGGCGGACTTTATTATATATGCCTTTTTACAATATTTTTCGGATTCAGCACCGGTGCGCAGATAATAACAGGCAGGCGAAACGGGGAAAAGAATTATGCGGCGACAGGCCATGTCATGATTCAGGGTATGTTTTTCCTTATGATACTGACGATTATCCTTTTCGGATTATCTTACTTTTATGCCGGCAACATCATGCGCGCCATGATTTCGTCGGAAGTGATATGGGAAGCAACGATGAGTTTCCTGAAATGGCGTATCACAGGGCTTTTTTTTGTTATCTTCAACGTCATGTTCCGCGCTTTTTATGTCGGGATAACAAAGACGCAAGTTCTTACTGCAAATGCCGTTGTCATGGCCGTAACGAACATTGGCCTCGACTATGCATTGATATTCGGGCATTTCGGTTTCCCGGCAATGGGGATTGAAGGCGCCGCCATCGCTTCCGTCATATCGGAATTTGTGTCCACCCTGTTTTTCACGGTTTATACCATGCTCACGATTGACCGCAAAAAATACGGTTTTACGCATTTCCGTTCCATAAATTTCAAACTGCTGAAACAGGTGCTTGAAATATCCATCTACACAATGTTCCAGTATTTTATTTCGATGAGTACATTCCTGCTGTTCTTCGTCGCCATAGAACGTCAGGGACAGCATACGCTCGCTATCGCCAACATCATACGAAGCATTTATATCGTCATGTTCATCCCCCTCAATGCGCTTTCGGCGACATCAAACACCCTCGTCAGCAACATCATCGGCGAAGGAAAAACGGGCGAAGTGATGCCGCTCATACGGCGTATATCGCAGCTTTCGTTTCTCATCATGTCGGTATGCGTACTGTTGCTTTGTCTCTTTCCCAAGACCGTTTTGTCGGTATACACAAACGATGTTTCACTCATAAACGAATCCGTACCGTCCATTTATGTAATATCCGTCGCGCTGATTATAAGTTCGATTGCAAGCGTATTTTTCAACAGCGTTTCCGGCACGGGAAATACAAAATCCGCATTAATCCTCGAGATCGGAGTTTTGATTCTGTATACCATATACGTTTACCTGAGCGGGATGTACATGAAACTTCCCGTACATATATGTTTCGGCGCGGAAATCCTGTATTTTGCCGGAATTTTTATCGGAAGCGCCGCATACCTGCGTTTTGCGGACTGGCAAAAGAAAAAGATTTAAGTTTATTTTGTATTACTCCCGGCTTGTACTATATTTGCACCGGAATATTAACATTAAAAACAATACAAACCAATGACAAACGACGCTTATTTGCAGATACTGTCACACTTTACGCCGGAAGAAGACGCCGTCGAAGTGACGCCTTTCGGCAACGGACATATCAACGATACATTAAAAGTTACAACGGCTTCGGGAACGGACAAATACATCCTGCAACGCATCAACCACCTCATTTTTAAGAATGTGGACATGTTGCAGAATAACATACAAACCGTAACGGAGCATATCAGGCGGAAACTCGAAGAACGTAACGAAACGGATATTGACCGTAAGGTTCTCACTTTCCTGCCGGCAAACGACGGCAAACGTTATTATTATGACGGGACGAATTACTGGCGCGTATGCCTGCTGATACCCGACAGCCAAAGTCTGGACGAGATAACCCCGGAACTGTCGTACGAGGCGGGTAAGGCTTTCGGCGACTTCCAGTCGATGCTCTCCGATATTCCCGAAGGTACGCTTGGCGAAACGATTCCCGACTTTCACAACATGGCGTTCCGCCTGCAACAGTTCCACGACGCCCTGAAGGACGATGCCGCAGGACGGCTCCATAAGGTGAAACCGCTCGTCGACGAAATCGAGAAACGCGCCAAAGCGATGTGTATACAGGAAGACCTCTACCGGGAAGGCAAACTTAAAAAACGTATCAACCATTGCGACACGAAAGTGAACAATATCCTGTTCGACACGAACAGCGGAAAGGTTTTGTGCGTCATCGATCTGGATACGGTAATGCCCGGATTCGTTCTCTCCGACATCGGCGATTTCATACGCACGGGCGCAAATACGGGAGCGGAAGACGATACGAATTTGGATAACGTGAACGTCGATATGGAAATATTCAAAGCCTACACGCGCGGTTATATGGAAACAGCCCGTTCTTTCCTCACCCCGCTCGAAACAGCCATGCTTCCTTACGGCGGACGGTTACTTACATATATGCAGACCGTACGGTTTTTAACCGATTATATTAACGGCGATACATATTATAAGATACATCATCCCGAACATAACCTGCAACGTACAAAAGCGCAGTTCAAACTGCTGCAAAGCTTGGAAGAACACGCCGGCGAAATGGACGGGTTTATGAAGGAATGGCTGTAAGTAAGACGGCGATATAAAAGCGCCTGCGCTTCATTCATTCAGATTTCTTTTTCAATCTTATACCGGTTACGGTTCGGAGCATTGCGTGACATAAGCTCGCCTATAAAACCGGCAACGAAGAGTTGCGTGCCGATAATCATTGCCGTCAGCGAGATATAGAAATAAGGCGAATTAGTGACCAGCGGACGCAAATCGCCGTCAATAATCGACATCAGTTTGGCGACAAGCACGACCACTAAGGCGGCAAACCCGATGAGGAACACGACGCTGCCCAGCATACCGAAAATATGCATCGGCTTCTTTCCGAACTTCGAGGTAAACCAGAGCGTAATAAGGTCTAAGTAACCGTTGACGAACCGGCTTAGCCCGAACTTTGTCTTACCGTACTTGCGCGCCTGATGCCGGACAACCTTCTCCCCGATTTTATAAAATCCGGCAATCCGGGCCAGATACGGAATGTACCGGTGCATGTCGTTATATATCTCTATATTTTTGACTACCTCTTTGCGGTATGATTTCAGTCCGCAGTTGAAATCGTGCAGATTGACGCCGGAGAACTTCCGTGCCGTAGCGTTAAACAGTTTGGAAGGCAGATTTTTCGTCAGCCTGTTATCATAGCGTTTTTTCTTCCAGCCGGAGACGAGGTCATAGTCGTCTTCCCTTATCATACGGTAAAGTTCCGGTATTTCATCGGGGCTGTCCTGCAAATCGGCATCCATCGTGATGACGACCTCGCCCTGCGCACGTTGAAACCCGCAATGAAGGGCGGGCGACTTGCCGTAGTTGCGGCGAAACTTTATGCCTTTCACATCCGGGTCTTCCGCGCTCAACGCCTCAATGATGTCCCACGACGCATCCGTACTGCCGTCACTGACGAAAATGATTTCATAGGAAAACCCGTTTTCGTCCATCACACGTTTTATCCATTCGTATAATTCGGGAAGCGATTCCGCTTCGTTATACAAAGGTATTACAACTGATATATCCATCCTCATCTATAAATTTAACCGCACAAAGATACGCATTTTATCTTCTTTTCCGCATCTGCACGGTGCATTTTTCGGCAAAAACGAAGACAGACATCCCGGTTCATTCATAATGTTTCAATTCCCCGTCCGCCAGCAGGTAAAGCCTCCGGTTATCTACCAGCCGGATATTTCCTTTTACATAAGGCTCTTCCGTTGTAATCTGGGTGTGACCGATAATCTGAATGATGTCCTTGTCGAAAGGCTCGGTTTCATCATCATATTCGTGAATATCCGCCCATAGCGGACTGCCGTAATTATCCCACCCGCCCCGCTCAAACGAAGCCTCATAAAAGGAGACGATCTTTTGGACAAACAGCTGGTTGAGCTGTGTCTCCAAATCGTCGCCAAGCGGCAGGAAGTCCTTCTTGTGCAAGTCATACCACCCTTTCGTAATCCCGGCATGGATGAACAGATAGTTGTCGATTTTCCTGCAAAGCCGGAACAGTCCGGCAGTCTTTTCTCCGGTCAGGATGTCGTGATATTTCTCGTAATACTGTTTCTCGAAACGGCCTGCCTGAAATTTCCTGTCATAATAATGGAGTTCATGATTGCCGACAAGCAAGGTGATGCGGTCTGGGTTTTGCTGTTTGAAATCAACAATCTGCAACATATTTTGCCATGCATCTTCATCCGTTATACCTTCGGCAGGATAAGGGTCGGTATAATCGCCGAGAAAAATCACCTCGCCTTTATAATCCAAAGCCGGTTTCCAAAATTTACGCCCGTGTACGTCGGGCACAATTAAAATCTCATTCATAATCCTAATATTTTAGTTTAACAAAAATTCTACTTTTAGAAATAATCCCAACAAGGAAGCCACACCTGTTTATTCGCATAATTTATCCGTAAACAGCACCCCTTTCGTATGGTCGTACTCATGCTGGAAAATGATTGCCGTAAACGAGTTCCGGCGGCTGTAACCGTCTAACCGTTCGCGTACTTTTTCCCCCTTTTCATTCCAATATTCCACGTCAATCCACGGATAACGCACCGAATTGCCGCTCCGGTCGGGAATAGACAGGCAGCCGTCCCGCTCAAAACAAACCGTTGTATCCGGGTGATTGACGATTCTCGGATTGACGGCCACATGAACCGGCAGACCCGGCAAATCCGTACGCATAAAAAGGAAAACGCTCTTCGATATGCCGACTTGCGGCGCCGCAATTCCTGCGCCGTTTTCCGCTTCGAGCGTTGTCTTCAACCGTTCGATCAATAGCCTGAAAGCCGGATCGCCGGCAAAGTTACGCACCTTGCCGCAAGGCGTCCGAAGCAAAACGGAATCCTGCCTGTCGGTTATCTGCAAGACACGAAACGGCACTTCCGCACCACCGGAAACAATAAGCGCCCCCTCCGCTTCCGAAAACGGACGTATCGTTCCGCAGGAAGCCGGTAAAAGGACTATCCCTGCAATGACCAAACAGGTTTTTATTGACTTCATCATTTGCATATTCAGAATTTAAACGCCAAAGTTAATCAAATTACCGACAGAAAAAAATACTAATCAATAAAATTCACGGAATT
>JAITDQ010000266.1 GCA_031282485.1 Tannerella sp.
AACCGTTATGAAAAAAAACGGTCGATGGCTTCTATGACAGCCGTTTGCATTTCGTCTGTTAATTCCGAATGGATCGGGAGGGAGAGCGATTCGTTGCACAGGCGTTTGGATTCGGCCGCACTGTCGGACAGGCGTACTGCCCACTTATACGCCTCCTGTTCGTGCACGGGAAGCGGATAGTATATCATGGACGAAATGTTTTTTTCCGCCAGAAAGGTCTTCAGCGCATCGCGCCGGCCGTTTTTCACCTGTATCGTATACTGGTGATACACGTGCGTGGAATATTTACGTTTGGCGGGCAATATAATCTCGGGATAGCTTCTCAACTCCCGGTCGTACCGGTCTGCGATCTGCCTGCGCCGCTCCGTAAATTCATCCATATAATCCAGCATCACGTTGAGTATCGCCGCCTGTACGGTATCCAGACGGGAATTACAGCCGATCAGTTTGTGACGATACTTTTCCGGTTGGCCATGGTTGGCCAGCAGACGGAGATGTTCGGCCAGTCCGTCGTCGGAAGTGAAGATCGCGCCGCCGTCGCCGTAACAGGCAAGAGGCTTTGTCGGGAAAAAGGACGTTATGCCCGCATGACCGACAGCGCCGGCTTTGCGGATGCGATTGTCGCCGAAAGTATATGATGCGCCCAACGACTGCGCATTGTCTTCTATTATCGCAAGCTTATATTTGCCGGCTATCCGCTGTATCGCTTCCATGTCGCATGACTGTCCGAACAGATGTACCGCTATAATTGCTTTTGTATGAGCGGTTATTGCCTTTTCGATGAGTTTTTCGTCGATATTAAATGTCTGCGGATCCACATCGACGATAACGGGAACGGCGCCTGTCGAGGCAATCGCTTCTATCGGGGCGATAAACGTAAAACCCGGGGCGATAACTTCGTGTTCCGGGCCTATATGCAAAGCCTGGAGCGCCAGTCGAAGCGCATCCGTACCGTTTCCGCACGGAATGACGTGCGGCACATCCATGTACGCAGACAAGCGTTCACAAAACGTTTTTACCGGAGCGCCGTTTATATAAGCCGCGCTTTCGAAAACGTCCCGTACGGCAGCGTCTATTTCTCCTTTCAGGCGCAGATAGCGGCTGCTTAAATCAACCATGCGTATCGACCTGTCCATGCTATTTCACTTCGCTGCCCGGCATCACCTTTTTCTCCGGCATGATTACGGCCAGGCTCCCGTCAGCATTTTCGGCCGACAAAATCATCCCCTCCGATACGATTCCCTTAAGCTTGCGCGGAGCAAGATTTGCGATAAAGCATACCTGTTTGCCGACAAGTTCTTCCGGCTTGTAGTAATTCGCTATTCCCGAAATGACGGTTCTGCCGCCAAGCCCGTCGTCAATCCGGAACTGCAGCAGTTTATCCGCTTTCGGCACCCTGATACATTCGAGGACTGTCCCCACGCGGATATCCAATTTGGCAAAATCATCAAAAGAAACCGTTTCGCGTACCGGCGCCGTCTGTCTTTCCGCCGCTTCGTTGGCTTTTTTCGTGTCAAGAAGTTTCCGTACCTGCCGTTCGATCACGTCGTCATCTATTTTTTCGAAGAGGAGTTCCGTCACTCCGAGTTGATGACCCGCTTCCAGCAGTCCTGTCTCGCCCAGCCTGTTCCAGCCAAGCGGGTCAATATGCAGCATTTTATTCAGCCTGTCCATACTGAAAGG
Organism: Tannerella sp.; assembly: GCA_031282485.1. Classification (GTDB taxonomy): domain Bacteria; phylum Bacteroidota; class Bacteroidia; order Bacteroidales; family Tannerellaceae; genus Tannerella. The sequence goes on from JAITDQ010000266.1 coordinate 1,684, forward strand.
CAGGAACGGCTCGAATGCAATCGCAAGGTTTGCCGTTATCTGGAGGGAGATATTCAGGATAGTAGCAACGCGCGGCATATCCGTTTTCACTAATTTCCACGGTTCCGTATCGGCTAAGTATTTATTCCCGATCCGCGCCAGATTCATCGCTTCCTTTTGTGCATCGCGGAAGCGGTACGTGTCCAGCAGTTTTTCCACGTTCGTTTTGATGCCGGCAAATTCTTTCAGTGTCTCGAGGTCATAATCAGTAAGTTCTCCACATTCCGGCACTTTATTTTCAAAATATTTGCCCGTGAGGACTAACGCCCTGTTCACGAAATTACCCAGAATGGCGACCAGTTCATTATTATTGCGGGCCTGAAAATCCTTCCACGTAAAATCATTATCTTTTGTTTCCGGGGCATTGGCCGTCAGGACATAGCGCAACACGTCCTGTTTCCCCGGCATGTCATCAAGATACTCATGAAGCCACACCGCCCAGTTGCGTGATGTCGAAATCTTGTCGCCCTCAAGGTTTAAAAATTCGTTGGCCGGCACGTTTTCCGGCAGGATAAACGACCCTTCGGCCTTAAGCATTGTCGGAAAAACGATGCAATGGAAGACGATATTGTCTTTCCCGATAAAATGCACCAGTTTTGTTTCGGGGTCTTTCCACCATTTCTCCCAGTCGTCGGGGCATAACTCCTTTGTATTTGATATATAACCTATCGGCGCATCAAACCAGACATACAGCACTTTCCCTTCCGCGCCATCCACCGGGACGGGAATTCCCCAGTCCAGGTCGCGGCTTACGGCACGGGGTTGCAGACCCATATCGAGCCAGCTTTTACACTGTCCGTAGACATTCGGTTTCCATTCCTGATGATCTTCGAGTATCCATTTGCGAAGGAACGGTTCATACTCGTCGAGCGGCAGATACCAGTGTTTCGTTTCACGCATGACGGGTCGGCTGCCGCTGATTGTAGATTTGGGATTTTTCAGTTCGGTAGGGCTCAGCGCCGTGCCGCAGGATTCGCACTGGTCTCCATACGCCTTTTCGTTGCCGCAATGCGGACATGTCCCGGTGATATAACGGTCGGCAAGGAACTGTTTGGCCTCCTCGTCATAATACTGTTCGCTCGATTTTTCGATGAACACCCCTTTGTCGTAGAGTGTACGGAAAAAGCCGGAAGCCGTTTCATGCTGTGTTTTCGATGTTGTCCGCGAATAGATATCGAACGTAATGCCGAAGTCTTCAAATGATTTTTTTATGACGTTATGATACCGGTCAACGATATCCTGCGGCGTGACGCCTTCTTTTTTAGCGCGTAACGTAATCGGCACGCCATGTTCGTCGGAGCCTCCGATGAACAATACATCTTCGCCTTTCAGCCGCAGGTAGCGTGCATAAATATCCGCCGGCACATAGACGCCTGCCAGGTGGCCGATATGCACTGGCCCGTTGGCATAAGGCAATGCAGAGGTAATAAGTGTTCTTTTAAATTTTTTTTCTTCCATCAACAATCAAAATTTGCCTGCAAAG
>JAITDQ010000320.1 GCA_031282485.1 Tannerella sp.
AGGATTTATTCATCAAAGTTAATAATAAACGAATTAAATTATAAATATTATGAAAAGAATTTCAGGACTGATTGTGTGCGCCCTCTTAATGATTTCCCCTGTACGGGCGCAGGAAAACGTAACAACAAATACAAAAACGGCAGGGGAAACAAACAACCGGGATTTCCACAGTACAATATTGCTGAACGGTTCATCCTACGATTTCATCTTCAACTGGAAGAAAAAACCGGCCGAATCGCACTGGAAAGGTCTTGGCTTTGCCTTTTCCAATCTGGAAAACGTGCAGGGAGCGGATCTGAATCCGAACCGTTCCTATTCGGTATTGTTGAATCTGACGGATTGTACGGTTCCGTTAAGTTACCATTTCCTGTTTGTTACCGGTCTGGGTTTTGACTGGTCGCGCTACCATTTCACGGGAAACACCGGCTTACGGTATGCCGACGGCATCGCCGGCTTCTTCAAGGACACGGAACGGGAATATAAATCCAGCAAGTTGCTGGTCTATTATGCGACAATTCCTTTCCTTCTGGAATACCAGACGAAAATCGGCAACGGCCATTATTTCTTCCTGTCCGGAGGCGTTGAAGGATTAGTCAAGTGTTATTCCAAATCGCAGTTAGACATCCGGCTACCGCAAGGCGGCATTGAAAAAATTCACTATCGCAATCCGAACATCCCGCCGTTGAACGCCCGTATGGTATTGCGAACAGGATTCGAGCATTTCAGTTTCTTCGGATATTACCAACTTTTCTCAATGTTCGATAAAGGCAAAGGCCCTGATGTCCGCGCCTTCGGCATCGGCCTGATGCTTCATTAGCCGCAAGCCTTCTTTTTTTTTCAAAAAAAAACGTAACTTTGCAACCACGTAAACACAATTTATATCATGCAAATTATGAAAATTTTGAAATTTTGTCAGGCTGTCTTTTTGTTATCGGTGATTTCCGTAACCGTTCAGGTTTGTTCGGAAAACAAGCTGAAATCGTTTACTCCGGGCGAGTTGTGGCCGGATAATAACGGTGTGCATATCAACGCGCATGGCGGCGGAATCCTTCGCGTGGGCGACGTTTACTACCTGTTCGGTGAACATAAAACGGAAGGTAACGCAGGCAATACGGCGCAGGTCGGCGTACACTGCTATTCGTCGAAAGATTTGTATAACTGGAAAGATGAAGGCGTCGAGCTCCGTGTGATTGACGGCGGTTCGACGCACAGCATAACGAAAGGCTGCATCCTTGAACGCCCGAAGGTTATCTATAACAGGAAAAACAACAACTATGTGATGTGGTTTCACATGGAACCTAAAGGCGCCGGATATGCGGGTGCATTAAGCGGCATTGCCGTCAGCGACAAACCGGCGGGGCCGTACAGGTTCCTGAAGGCGATGCGTCCGAATGAGGGATATTGGCCGGTGAACGTAAAAGACGTTCACAAATCGGAAAATATTCCTTCCGCGGGACAGCGATACAGCGGAGGCGATCTGCCGGCGCATCCGGATTCGCTGAATATCCTCGGCCGCGATATGCCGGGCGGACAAATGGCGCGCGATATGAACCTGTTTGTCGACGACGACGGCAAGGCGTATCATATTTATTCGTCGGAAGAAAACAGTACGCTCCACATCTCGCAGCTGGATGATGATTATACCGGCTGTTCGGGAATCTACGCGCGGTTTTTCGTCGGACGTTTCATGGAAGCGCCGGCCATGTTTAAGAAAGACGGGAAATATTACCTTATTATGTCGGGGTGTACCGGATGGGCGCCCAATGCCGGACGTTCGGCTGTTGCTTCGTCGATATGGGGGCCGTGGCAGGAACTGGAAAATCCTTTTACCGGCGAAGGCGCCGCTCTTTCGTTCCGCTCGCAGAGCACATACGTGCTGCCCGTTCCCGGAACGACAGACCGTTTCATCTATATGGGCGACCGCTGGACGCCTGATAATGCGATAGACGGACGCTACATCTGGCTTCCTCTCCGCTTCGAAGGCGACCGGCCGGTTATCGAATGGACGGATGAATGGCGCTATCAGTCTTCATTCGTCCGCGCGGGGACTGACGAAAGAGGTGTAAACAAGAAGTAATGCCGCGATAAGCAGGCACACTACCCATTCCGTTCTTTCGCGAAACATAAGAACGGAGGCGGCGATCATGGATATGCCCGCCATTACGTTTATACGTTGCAGGCGACGGCGACGGAAACCAAGGTTTTTATAGGACATGGTCATAAAACTTACCGTTATGCCCGCTGCTCCGGCAGCAAAGACATACGGCGCCTGTATCCGGTCTGTGATGTAGAGCGTCGCACCGGCGAGCGTCAGCACGGCGGAAAACATGAATATATAATTGCGTATCTGACTGTTCATTCTTCAATAATAAATATATCTTCGTCTTCCTGCTTCATAAAATATTCTTCACGGGCAAACTGTTCGAGGCCGGCTTTATCGGTCTGCAGTTCCTGCAGTTTTTTCCTGTTCTGCTCGATTTCCTTTTTATAACGCTGTATACTGTTTTCGAGCGTGCGTATTTTCTCGTCGTAAATATAACGGTGGTACAGGGTACTGTCGCCTATAAGGAACGTAAAGGCGAAGAACAGAATCGTAACTAACCAGTACTTGTTCAGTCCTGCAAGATATTTTTTATAAAAATCAATCAATCGTGACATATCGAAAAAGAGTTTGTGCAAAAGTAGAAAAAAAATTTATATATTTGCAGACAATTTGAAAATAAATGGAAGATTATATTGTATCGGCACGAAAATACAGGCCTTCGACGTTCAAAAGCGTTGTCGGCCAGAAAGCGCTGACTACTACTTTGAAAAATGCGATTCAAAGCGGTAAGCTGGCTCATGCATACTTGTTCTGCGGGCCGCGCGGGGTCGGCAAGACTTCGTGCGCACGCATCTTTGCCAAGACGATTAACTGCCTGAACATCACGGCCGAAGGCGAAGCCTGCAACGAATGTGAATCATGCCGCTCGTTCAACGAACAGCGCTCGCTTAACATCCACGAACTTGACGCTGCGTCAAACAATTCGGTCGATGATATCCGCTCTTTGACGGAACAGGTTCGTATCCCGCCACAGTTAGGCAAATACAAAGTTTACATCATCGACGAGGTGCACATGCTTAGCACACAGGCGTTCAACGCTTTCCTCAAAACGCTCGAAGAACCGCCTCATCATGCGATATTCGTACTTGCGACAACCGAAAAACAGAAGATTATCCCGACGATTCTGTCGCGTTGCCAGATTTACGATTTCACCCGCATCACGATCGAAGACATTGTCGAACATCTGCAGTATGTCGCTTCGTGCGAGAATATAACCGCAGAACCCGAAGCGCTGAACGTCATAGCCCGGAAAGCCGACGGCGGCATGCGCGACGCACTGTCGATCTTCGATCAGGTGGTAAGCTTCACGGGCGGTAACATAAGCTACAAAGCGGTTATCGACAACCTGAACGTGCTCGATTACGAATATTATTTCCGCCTTACCGACGCGATACTCAAAGGAGACGTCCGCCCCTGTCTGCTCATTCTCAACGAGATTCTCGGAAAAGGTTTTGACGGACAAAATATCATCACGGGACTGACGGCTCATTTCCGTGACCTTTTAGTGTGTAAAGACGAATCGACCCTTATACTTTTCGAAGTGGGGGCGTCCATCCGCGAACGCTACGGGGAGACGGCCGGACGATGTTCCGACAAGTTCCTTTTCAAGGCAATCGAACTGGCCAACCAGTGTGACCTGAATTACCGGAACAGCCGCAACAAGCGGCTACTGCTGGAACTTACGCTCATACAACTGTGCCAACTTACGGAAAGTCCCACGGAAGAGGACGATAAAAAAAAAACGCTGATTAAACCTGTTGCCGTTTCGCCGCAGCAGGCGGACGTTCGGGACGCATCGACGGCCGGCATGCAGCAGACGGCCGGCCGGAATGTATCGCCGGCAGGCGCTCAACAGGTTGCCGAACAACCGGTTTCTTACGGAGGCAATGCGCCGTCGGCCGGTCTGCAATCGCCCGGAAACTTAAAATCGGCAACGAACACAGCCTCCCATTATCTGAAGCCGCCGGTGAAACATGTTCCCGAAATCAATGTGAAACAAAAGGAGAACTATAAGATTCCCCAGCCCGTCGATACGTCATTAAAAGGGCTGGTCGAAAGAAAGGAGAGCACGACGCAGACGGCGTTCGCAACAGCCGGCATGCCGGATGCCGAAAATAATTTTTCGCAGGAAGATCTCGTCGGATACTGGCTCGAATATGCCGAATGTCTGACGGTCGAAAAGATACACCTGAAAAACACGCTGATAAGCTGCAAACCGGCATTGAAAGAGAATTTTACGTTCGAAGTGTCGGTTTATAACCCAAGCCAGAAAGATGAAATATCCGACAACGGCGCGGAAATCCTGGGTTATTTGCGCCGGAACCTGAACAACAGTCATATAAAAATGGATATCCGCATTGCCGAGAAAGACGAAACGGAAATGATTTATACTTCGACGGAAAAATATAATTACCTCATCCGGAAAAATCCGAGCCTCGAAAAATTAAAGAACATTTTCGACCTGACAATCGAATAACGGGCATTT
>JAITDQ010000148.1 GCA_031282485.1 Tannerella sp.
CGGGGCTTCATGTGGTTCGGTACGGAAAACGGACTGAGCCGTTTTGACGGCCGTTCTTTTAAAAATTTCAGGTCGGTGTACGGCGATTCTGCGTCTTTGGGTAATAATTATGTCTATGCGTTATATGAAGATATGCAATGCCGGCTTTGGATGGGTACGGAGGATGGCGTGTATATATTCGACCCCTGTTCGGAACATTTTTCATTTTTTTCGGTAGCGACATCCGATGGGACAACTGTCCGAAGTCATATAGAGAACTTAGTCGGTGATGAAAATAAAAATATATGGATTTCGACATATACGCAGGGCGTGTTTCGGTATGATCCCGAAAAAAATACGCTCCATCAGTACTGTAACAGGATAGACAACGCCGCCGGCTCTCAGGAATCGGAGATGATACTTTCACTTTATATCGACAAACAAAATGTGGTGTGGGCGTTTCCGCAAAGAAGCCGTGGCGTTTTGAACAGATTTGACCCGGATCAAAAGAAATTTGTTCCCGTGCGTTTCCGGATGAACAATGTTAATTCCGGGGATATTGGCGTTTATGCCATGCTGGAAGATTCCGGTAATAATTTCTGGTTAGGCACATGGAACCATGGATTGTGCAGATTTGACAGGAATACGGGAGAACTTCAGGCGTTCCTGATGCCCGGAAGTCCTGACGGAATATCGCATATACATGAAATTACCGAGTATGACGCAAATACACTCCTTATCGGCTCGGATGACGGATTAGCCATATTCAACACCTTGACGCATGAAACGGAACTGATTACAAAATCCGAATTGCAAAGCAACGCGTTGTCGGATAAATTCATATACCCCATATACAAAGACGCGGAAGGAGGCTTATGGATAGGCACATACTACGGAGGGGTAAATTATGCGCCGCCTGCAAGAGGCGATATTTCCGGATATTCTCATTCAAGATACAGCAATTCGGTAGGAGGGAATATTGTCAGTTGTTTTTGTGAAGACAGTAAGGGGAATGTTTGGATCGGTTCGGACGACGGCGGACTGTCATGTTTCAATCCCGAAACGAAAACTTTTCGGAACTACATGCCTTCGAAAAACCCAAACAGCCTTTCTTACTGTAATATTCATGCGCTGTGTTTTTATGACGACAATATATTGTGGATTGGCACGTATTCGGGAGGACTGAATGTGCTGGATATCCGGGAGAATACTTTTAAACACTACTATGCCGGGACGGACGATACGGTTTCGTTATATGATAACAGCGTATATTCCATTTATAAGGACGGCGATGATATGTGGGTGGGCACGATGAAAGGTATATGCCTGTATAATCCCCGGAAAGATAATTTTATCAGGAAAAAAACCGTCGGGACAACAGTTGTTGATATGACCGGCGATGCGGATAATATCTGGTTTGCTACGTTGGGCATGGGATTGTTCCGATATGATAAAGTCGAAAACAGTTGGCGTCATTATGCGCATAATCCCGGCGATGCGGCCTCCATACCTGATAACCAGATCAGTACTGTTTTTCTGGATGATGCCGGCAAATTGTGGATTGGTACGGATAACGGATTAGCCTTTTACGAAAAGGATAATGACACATTTACGACTCTTCCCTTAGACAGGGACAATAATATTATCAATTATTCGGTAAAAGTAAATAACAGATTATGGCTGACTACCGGAAACGGACTTATCAACTATAATATTCAGGATGGAAGTATAAAGAATTTCTATAAAAGCGACGGGCTTCAAAGCGACCGGTTTAATAAGAATGCCGGATTATTGAGCCGGTCGGGCGGTTTATATCTGGGCACTACAAACGGATTTAATATCATCAATCCGGATGCTATTTCGAATAACAGCCATATACCGTCTGTTTATATTACCAATATTCAGGTTTTCAACAAGGATCTGGAAGTTGACGCTAAGGGTTTGCTGAGGCAATCCGCACTTTTTGCGGACAAAATTGAATTATCGTACAAAGAAAATGTTTTCAGTATAGAATATGTGGCTCTCAGTTATGATTCGCCTTATAAGAACCGGTATAAATACAAACTGGACGGTTTCGATAAAGACTGGAACATTGTCGGCAACCAGCAAAAAGCGACATATACGAGTTTGCCGGCGGGGAAATACGTTTTCCATGTTACCGGCAGTAATAATGACGGGGTATGGAATGAACGGGGTGCAAGCCTTACCATTATCATACATCCGCCTTTCTGGCGGACAACGTGGGCATATTTATTATATTGTATAGCCGTACTCGGCACATTGGGATTAATCATTCGTCAAATACGCCAAAAAACGGAAAAAAGGCATAAGGCACGCATGCAACAGCTGAAAACCGAAAAAGACAGGGAATTGCACGATGCTAAAATAAATTTTTTCACGCTCGTTGCGCATGAAATACGTACCCCCGTAACGCTGATAATAAGTCCTCTCGAAAAAATAATGGATAACATACGGGATGTACCGGATTTCATACGTGAAAACTTGCAGGTTATTGACCGGAACAGTCAGCGCCTGTTGTCTTTGGTTAACCAGTTGCTTGATTTTCGTAAGGCGGAGGAAAAGGCTTTTATCATTAAGTTCGCATCCTGTAATATATATGAGCTTGTCAGGAATGTTTACGACCGTTTCGAACCGATGGTCGTGCAAAAAAATATAACATTCTCGCTTGAAATGGACGACAGGGAAACCGAAGCCGTCGTCGATGCCGAAGCATTCACCAAAATATTAAGCAACCTGTTGACAAACGCATTGAAATATACGAAAGATGCAATAACGATTCATGTTGCATCCGACCGGCGTAATATAATTGTAAAAGTTACCGATAACGGAGTGGGCATAGAGGAAAAAAATCAACAGGAGGTGTTTCGCCCGTTTTACCAGGTCGCACAAAATCAAAAGTCGGGCACAGGTATCGGACTGTCGCTTGTCAAACTGCTTGTCGATGCTCATAACGGGATGATTGAGATCGACAGCAAACCGGACTGTTTTACGACATTTACCGTCACATTGCCGCTCATGCAAGCTGATTTTGCACCGTCGGATTTGCCCGACCTTGAGAGTGAGTCTCCTTTCCCGGAAGACGTTTCAAAGAAAGAATCCCGGACAGATTGCGTGAATAAACCCACATTATTAATAATAGAAGACAATACCGACATGCGCAGATTCCTGTGTAAAAGCCTGCAGGACGAATACGCGACGGCTGAGGCGAAAAACGGAAAGGAGGGCTTGGCGATACTTAGCCGGCAAATGGTCGATGTAATGATTGCCGATATTATGATGCCCGTTATGGACGGTTTTGCTTTTACCCGCGAAGTAAAGGAAAACGTCGAATTTAGCCATATACCCTTAATCCTGCTTACGGCCAGGACAGACAGGGATTCCAAGGTTGAAGGCATGAAAACCGGAGCGGACGCATATATCGAAAAACCGTTTTCGATACATCTGCTCCGGGCGCAGATAGAAAATCTTTTGGAATCACGCAGGAAACTGCGGAAAAAGTTCTCCGAAACACCGTTTATCTCCATAAACAGCGTGACGGAAAACAAAGCGGACAAACAGTTTCTGACGAATATGAACAAATTGATTGAAGATAATATCTCAAACTCCGATTTCTCGGTCGATGAGCTTGCCGTAAAATTATTCATCAGCCGGTCGGGACTGTTTGCCAAAATGAAATCGCTTACAGGAATGACGCCCAATGAATTTATCCAGTTAATACGTCTAAGAAAAGCGGCCGAGTTATTATCCCGGAAAGAATTAAGGATAAATGAGGTTTGCTATCAGGTAGGGTTTAACAACCCGTCCTACTTTACAAAATGTTTCCAGAAACAGTTCGGAATGTTGCCGAAAGACTATATTAATCAGAAAAAATAATCCAATCTGTCGCACCGTGGACTATTCTTTTATACAAATAGACTTTTGTGTCATCCGGGAATATAACCTTGTTTTATATTTGCAGCATATTTGACTGTCGCCTGATAAAAAAAACAATAACATTAAAATATCGAATATGTTTGCAAAAGAGACTTATATCAACAGGAGGAACCGGCTGAAAACAACGCTTGGAAAAGGCGTATTGCTGTTTTTGGGCAACGATGAATGTGGGATGAATTATGAGGACAACACGTATGATTTCCGGCAGGATTCGACATTCCTCTACTTTTTCGGCCTGTCATACGCCGGACTGGCGGCTGTAATTAATATCGACGATGATGACACTATCATTTTCGGCGATGAAATATCTATTGATCATATTGTCTGGATGGGCACCCAGCCCACGCTCAGGGAAAAAAGCGAATCGGTAGGGGTGAACCAAACGATGCCGGCCGGGAAACTGCATGATTACCTTTCGGCGGCAATCGGGAAAGGTCAAACCGTCCATTTCCTGCCTCCTTATCGCGCCGAACACAGGTTGAAACTCCGGGCGTGGCTCGAACTTGACTTGTCCGGACGGACGCCTTCGCTTGATTTTATCAAAGCAGTCGTAAACATGCGCAACTATAAAACGGATGAGGAAATAGCCGAGATAGAAAAAGCCTGCAACATCACGGCCGATATGCATATCGCAGCAATGACGGCCGTCCGCGTGGGGATGAAAGAATATGAAGTGGCGGGAATTATTTCCGATGTAGCGTTATCGTCGGGCGGCAGGCTTGCCTTCCCGACGATTGCGACCGTGAACGGACAAATCTTGCATAATCATTATCACGGGAATACGGTTAAGGAAGGCGATATGTTCCTCGTTGACGCCGGCGCCGAAACGCCGATGGGGTATGCCGGCGACATGTCATCGACGATTCCGGCGGGTAAGCAATTCACCTCACGCCAGAAAGACGTTTACGACATCCAGGTCGCTTCCCACCGTGCGGCTGTCGAAGCGTTGCGCCCGGGTGTGTTTTTCAGTGACGTATATGATTTGTCGGCCAAAGTGATATGCGAAGGCATGAAATCGCTCGGCGTCATGAAGGGCGACAGCGAAGAGGCTGTCCGCCAAGGTGCGCACGCCATGTTTTTCCCCTGTGGACTGGGACACATGATGGGACTTGATGTACATGATATGGAAAACCTGGGAGAAATATGGGTCGGCTACGACGGCGTGCCCAAAAGCGTACAGTTCGGACGCAAATCCCTGCGCCTCGCACGCAAGCTGGAACCGGGCTTCGTCCTGACAATCGAACCGGGAATCTATTTCATCCCCGAACTGATCGATTCGTGGAAAGCGGAACATAAATTCACCGATTTTATCCGTTATGACAGGCTGGAGGCGTACCGCGATTTCGGCGGATTGCGTAACGAAGAAGATTATCTCATCACCGCCGGCGGCGCCCGCATGTTAGGCAAAAAAATCCCCCTGACAACGGACGAAGTGGAAGGCTTGAGGGCTTTCGACCGAATGTAATGTTAATTCACAATATAAATAAAGAGCAAATGAAAAAAGTATTTTATTTTCAGATTTTAGCTTTCGTAATGATTGGCTGTAATAAACCCGTTAATACTTCGACATCCTGTTGCGGAGAAGGAAGTGTTAATAAACTGGCCGTACTGATTGACACTCCTGAGATTTGCGCTCCTCCTGCGGAACTGAATCTTGATTCGTTTTACAGGAAATATATGAGTGTAAACGGCATTCATGTTGTCAGTTCATGGCGTGTGCCGGATTCCTGTTTTTATGCGGCTTATATAACGATTAAAGCCATGACGGAAGCGCTCTCGAAGGAAGTTTTGGATACGCTTGCAGCCAAAAATACACGCATCGGGATTATGGCACGCTACGAGGGTACGACGGATATACCGGAACATGCTTACTTAGCGGCAGATACATCCCTGAACTGGGATTTGCGTGCACGCGGGCTTGGCGGCTCGCCCGGGAATCCTTTCTCTACCTGCGCCGAAGAAAATATCCTGGCATACCAGATAGATAAATATCATGCCGAAGACATCCTGATACATGAGTTTTCACATACCATTCATGGCGCCGGAATCCTTTCGATTTATCCCGGTTTTAACCGCGAACTGCAGGCCTCGCTCGACGCGGCTCTGGCTAAAGGACGCTGGAAAAATGTATATGCCGCCACGAATATCGAGGAATACTGGGCCGAAGGCGTGCAGAACTGGTTCAACGTGAATGCCGAAGTAGATAACGACGACGGGGACGGTAAACATAACAAAATCAATACGCGCGAAGAAATGAAACGCTACGATCCGGGACTGTACGAAATCATTTCACGCTTCTTTCCCGAAGTTGAAGAACAAATCAGCCGCCACAAGAAAGTCAACCTGTACGACTGGAAGGACGACTGACGGTTAAGTAAAAAAAACCGTTTGTCGGTTCGCCGGGAGTGAATATCCTGTGTCGATATCAGCCCCCGGCAGTCGCACGGATGCCGTACCGGGCGAATATTTCCGTACAGCGTTGCAGGCTTTCCTTTGAGGGCGCGGACATTCGTATGTTGCCGGGATTGAACGCTGTGCCGAGCTTGGCGTGTTTTCCCTGCGCTATGTCATGATAGGGGAGGAGGTTTACCTCCTTTCTTGCCCAGGGCAGTCCGGCAAGGAAGGCGGCCGAGCGGGT
>JAITDQ010000354.1 GCA_031282485.1 Tannerella sp.
TCACACGACGCCGAAATGTCGCAGGGCGTTGCCGATGCCATCGTCGTCGACGGACGTGGTTACGTAGTCGGCGGCGCGTTTTACTTCTTCGCCGGCATTGCCCATTGCAACGCCGACGCCGGCGTACTTTATCATGGAGATGTCATTGCCGCCATCGCCGATTGCCATCATTTCGCCGGTACCGAAACCGAAATATGCGCCTGCCTTTTCCAAACCGGCGCTTTTGTCTATGCCACGGGCGACAATATCGGCAAACGTGGGATACCAGCGCGTGGCGGCGCATCCCGGAAGGTGTTTCATGATTTCCGCTTCGCGCTCCGGCGGGAAAAATGCCGTCAGCTGGAATACTTCCCTGTTGATAAATTCTCGCGCAGGGACAACCGGACGGGGTTCGAATTTTACAAGTTTCATCATGCTGATCATATATTCGTCTTCCATATCTGCCGACACGCGGTCGGCTTCGACAAAAAAACAGGGTACCGGTTCAACTTCTTCCCCGTAACGAACGAAGGCTTCCACATCTTCGCGGGGTATATGTTTTTTAAAGATGACTTCATCTCCTACAAAGCAATATCCGCCGTTGAGGGTTATGTATCCGTCAAATTCGAGATCGTCGAGGTTATTGATGTCGCTGCGGTGGCGGCCTGTCGCCACAAAAATCTTTACGCCTCTGCGTCCGGCTTCCCGTAATACCTGTTTTGTATTTTCCGGTATGCGGTGAGTATTAAAACTCACCATCGTCCCGTCTATATCTAAGAATATCGCTTTTATCATTTACTTTCACCTTTTTTCTTTACTAATACCTTATCTATGCGCGCGCCGTCCATGTCAACTATTTCAAACGTGAAATTCATCCACGAAAAAGTATCCCCGGTCTTGGGAACGCGCTCCAACACGTCCAAAATCAACCCGCTAAGTGTGTTATAATCATTTTCTTCATACAAATATTCCATATCGAAATAATCCAGGAAATTGTAAAACGAATACTGCCCGTCGACGAGTACGCTGCCGTCTTTTCGTTTGACGATTTCCGGTTTGTCGTCCACCTCGTGAACTTCGCCTATGAGCGCGTCGATGATGTCTTTCAGCGTAACAATACCCTGCACGCTGCCGAACTCATCCGTCGCAATGCCGTACTTCACATGTGCCTGGCGGAACTGTTCAAGCGCCTTGTAAACGCTCATGTTTTCCTGTATAAACTGCGCCGGACGCAGCACATCCGACAGGGAAAAATCCGGCGAATCTATCTTCCCGAACAAGTCTTTCAGGAAGACCACGCCTTTTATGTCATCAAACTTGCGGGATGCAACGGGATAGGTGTTATAAAGATTTGTCTTCACTTTTTCGCGTATTTTCCCGACGCTGTCGGACATGTCGATCCACACAAGTTCGCTCCGGTGCGTCATGATACTGCCCACCGTCCGGTCGCCGAGATGAAAGACGCGCTCCACAATATCCTGTTCGACTTCCTGAACCTCGCCGCCTTCATACCCTTCATGAACGATCGCTTTTATTTCTTCTTCCGTGACCTTGCTGTTTTTATCAATATTGTCCAGTCCCGTCAGTGAAACCACGGCCTGCGTGCTTTTGGATAAAATCCACACAAAAGGGGCGGTTATCGTTGAAAGAAACCTCATCGGACCGGCCACGAGCATGGCTACCCGTTCCGCAAAGCCCATGCCGATTCTTTTCGGCACAAGCTCTCCCAGGACAATCGTAAGATACGTTATTACTATAACGATAATCAGTTTGGACATCATGTATGCGTACGGTTCCGCAAGCTCCATGCGCGACAAAACCTCGGCAAGGTTGCCGGCAAATGCTTCCCCGGAATACAAACCGGTAAGAATACCTGTCAGCGTAATACCCGTCTGTATGGCGGAAAGAAAACGGTCCGGTTCTTTTGCCAGTTCAAGCGCTTTCCGGGCGGTTTTCACCCCTTTTTTCGCAAGCGCTTCCAGCCGCGCTTTCCGGGCGGAAACAAGCGCAATCTCGGACATGGATAACATTCCGTTAAGGAGAATTAACCCTATAATTATGACTACTTCCATTCCGCACGGACAATAAAAAACATTTTATTCATATTGGATTCAATAATGTTTCACTTATAATCCCCGGCTCGTACATCTACATACAATCACCACGCAAACAAAGGATAATCTTTCATCGTGGCATTAACCTTATCCCGCACGGATTTTATCGTCGAGTCCGATTCCGGATCCGACAGTACTGTGTCGATCAGCTCTACAATTTCGGCCATAAGCGGTTCTTTCGCGCCGCGGGTGGAGATGGCGGGCGTCCCGATACGGATGCCCGATGTCTGGAACGGCGAGCGGCTGTCGAACGGAACCATGTTCTTATTTACGGTAATATCTGCTTTGACAAGTACGTTTTCGGCCACCTTTCCCGTCAGTTCCGGGAACTTGGTGCGCAGGTCGATCAGCATGCTGTGATTGTCGGTTCCACCGGATATGATTTTGTATCCCCTGTCAACAAAAGCCTGCGCCATGGCGGCGGCATTTTTCTTCACCTGCAACTGGTATTCTTTATATTCAGGCTGAAGAGCCTCGTCAAAAGATACGGCTTTCGCGGCAATGACATGTTCGAGAGGCCCGCCCTGAATGCCCGGGAAAACTGCGGAATCAAGCAGTTGCGACATCATCCGTATTTCTCCCTTAGGCGTTTTCTTCCCCCACGGATTTTCGAAATCTTTGCCAAGGAAGATAACGCCTCCACGCGGGCCGCGCAACGTCTTATGCGTAGTCGATGTTACGATATGCGCGTATTTCAACGGATTATCGAGCAATCCTGCCGCGATAAGACCGGCCGGATGCGCCATGTCGATCATCAGCAGAGCGCCCACTCTGTCGGCTGTCTCGCGCATGCGTTTGTAATCCCACTCGCGGGAATAGGCCGAGGCCCCTCCTACTATCAGCTTCGGTTTCTCGCGCAACGCAACTTCTTCCATTTGGTCGTAATCGACGCGTCCGGTATCTTCTTTCACGTTATATTCGGTAGCGCGATACAGGATACCGGAACTGTTTACCGGCGAACCGTGAGACAAATGGCCGCCATGCGAAAGATTAAGTCCGAGGAACGTATCGCCCGGATTCATCACCGCCAGGAAAACCGCTGCATTGGCCTGCGCTCCCGAATGAGGCTGCACGTTCACCCATTCCGCATCAAAAAGTTTTTTCAGCCGTTCGACGGCAAGGCTCTCGCTCTCGTCGACGACCTCGCAACCACCGTAATATCGCTTTCCCGGATATCCTTCCGCATACTTGTTGGTCAGGCAACTGCCCATAGCCTGCAGAACCTGTTCGCTGACAAAATTTTCCGAAGCAATCAATTCAATACCTTTCAACTGACGCCGGTACTCACGCTCAATAATCTCAAAAATCGTATTATCCCGTTTCATACATTTAATTTATAAAGTTTGTAAATCCC
>JAITDQ010000152.1 GCA_031282485.1 Tannerella sp.
AAAAAAAAGATTTCGCCGTTTTTGATAGAAAATCAGATTTTATATATATCTTTGCGCCCTCCTTGAACTGTTAGCTCAGTTGGTTCAGAGCGCTGCCTTGACAGGGCAGAGGTCGCCGGTTCGACCCCGGCACAGTTCACAAGTTATTTTTTTATTTCGCATCGCAAAATATTCTGTTTTTGCAGCTCCTGCGACATCTTTTAATTCAAAAGGCTATCATTACCTTTGAACCGTTTAAAAAACGCGATAAGTTAATGATCCGGATTGCTTCGTTCCTTACAACGACGTTGCCCGGATTGCTTTGCTGCACTCACAATAACGGGAAGCATGCCTCCGTCATCGGCAATGGTGCAACGAAGCAATCCGGGACGTCATTTTCCTTTTTTTCCACATGAAAGGAAACCGCCTGTTCGCAATAACGACAAAACAGTCCTTTCGTGACAACCCTTTTGCGGTTATTTTGCAACGGCAAAACTACTCAAATTTCTTATTGAGGAATATGTGGACGACAAAGCCTAAGATAGTGAGAAGCAATCCCACTCCCAGAAACGTGTTGTCCCGTATATCCATAATTGTAGGAAGGGCAAGTATCCCTACTCCAATAAGAAGAATAACAACTCCTAAACTCTTCAATAATGTGTTCATTTGTACCAATTTTTAATTCGTTCTCTCTGATTTTTGCCACAAATAAACTAATAATATACCGATTTGAAAAATTTTTTAGGGAAAAAATGTTTTCTAAATTCATTTTTCCTCTTATTTTTGCATTATGTTTTTAATCATACACTATGTTACATCTTCTTTTTAAAGTATATTTCCGGCTGATTGCCATGCCGATTTTCGCTGTTATAACCATGTTGACGGCTGCTATTGTTGCCGCGGGTTGCCTATTGGGCGGCGAAAGATTTTTTTCCTATTATCCGGGAATGTTATGGGCGCGCATAGCGTGTATCCTTACGCTGTGCCCCGTAAAGATAAAAGGCCGGGAAAATATAAAAAAGGGGCAGTCTTATGTATTTGTTTCAAACCATCAGGGGGCGTATGATATTTTCCTCATATACGGATACCTCGGTGCGCCGATAAAATGGATGATGAAAAAAGAACTTGCCAAAATACCGCTTGTCGGGTTCGCCTGCCGTATGGCCGGTTTCACGTTTGTCGACACATCGTCCGCCCGATCCGCCCAAAAAAGCGTTCGGGAAGCCGAGCGTAACCTTAAACGCGGCCATTCGCTCATCGTTTTTCCCGAAGGCTCACGCACACCGGACGGACACATGCACCGTTTTAAAAGAGGCGCCTACCAGATAGCCGTCGACCAACAGTTGCCGATCATCCCCATAACGCTTAACGGCCCGTACAAAGTGCTGCCGATAGGCTCGTGGGATGCGCATCCTCGTCGCATGGAAATGATTATACATCCGCCCGTCATGCCTCATAAAAAAGAAAACGACGACAAGGAACAGCTGCAAAAACTGGTCGACAGCACACAAAAAACCATCTCTTCCACGCTATGGGAAGAATTTAAATAATAAATATATATTTTTTCCTCAAAAAAAACTTGTATATTAAAAATAAATGCGTTCCTTTGCTACGCAAATTTATTTCTTTAATTTTTATTTTATGAACATTTACGTAGGAAACCTGAATTATCGTATTCGGGAAGATGATTTAAAATCAGTGATGGAACAGTACGGTGCCGTAGACTCCGTTAAAGTAATCAAAGACCGTGAAACAGGTCGCTCAAAAGGCTTTGCTTTTGTTGAAATGCAAGATGATGATGAAGCAAAAAAAGCCATCGAAGGGTTGAATGAAAAAGAACTTCAAGGACGCCAGATGGTCGTCAAAGAAGCTATACCTAAAAAGTAAACAGTTTTTTTATTCAATAAATTGAAAACTTCTGCCCGTCTTTGGGCGGAAGTTTTTTTATAATATATATATAATGTACGCATGAAAGGAATTTTCGCTAACCGCTCCGCACTGTTTCAGGCAAGTATTCTGGCGTGTCTGTTTCTGACCGGACTGATAACCGCCGCTGTCGCCGGAGGTATCATAACGTATTTGTCTACCACACCACCGGAACAGCCCTCCGCAGACACCTTCCGGCTGTCGTTCTACAATATACATGCACTGCAATTTTTCTCCTGCACGTTTTCTTTATTACTGCCGGCTCTTATCACAGCATACCTTTGCAGCAGTCATCCGAAAAAATTCCTGCATATACGCCGCATAAAAGATGTACGCATATTCATGCTGACATTCCTGATGCTCGTTTTTCTGTCGCCGGCCATAGACTTGACGTCATACTTAAATGCAAACATCCATTTGCCCGAATTTATGGCGCCTGTGGAAACTCTGTTACGCGAAGCCGAAGAACAGACCTCCCGGCTGACGGAATCCTTATTATCCGAAAAAGGCGTCATCCCTTTTATCGTCAACATAATCGTGATTGCCGTAATGGCCGGAATAGCTGAAGAATTTATATTCAGAGGGGCGGTTTTGCGGATAGTCGGAAAAAAAATAAAAAACCCGCACGTCGCAATCTGGATCGTAGCTGCCATTTTCAGCGCCATACATTTTCAGTTCTATGGTTTCATTCCGCGGATGCTTTTAGGTGCGTTCCTCGGATATCTGCTGTATTGGAGCAAAAGTATATGGCCGGCCATATTTGCCCATTTCCTTAATAATGCAATAATTGTAACGGCAAACTACACCGGGTTATCAGACTCTCCGATTGAATTCCTGCCTGCGGACAAAAATATGGACGGCAAAGACTGGATTACCGGCATCATCATTGCGGCCACGGGACTGCTTCTATTCTCCTTATGTGCAAAAGCAATGAAAAAACGCTGTCCGGCGGCGGACGAAAACGTTACAGCATCTTCTTGCGAAGTTCAAAATCACGACCCAGATATTTCTCACGGACAATCTCATTAGCGGCCAGTTCCTCCGCCGTTCCCTGAAACAGCACTTTTCCTTCGAACAGAAGATAGGCGCGATCCGTTATGCTTAATGTCTCATGAACATTATGATCGGTTATCAG
>JAITDQ010000211.1 GCA_031282485.1 Tannerella sp.
AAGAACCGATCACAACCATCCATGTAACTAATAATAAAACCTTTTTCATCTGTATATAAATTTAAAAATCCAGTATTCTTTTTCGTTACAAAAGTATGAAAAAAAACGACAAATGAAAAAAATTCCGCCTTCTCCTCAACAGGAATAGTTGACGGAGATTTTAAAACAGGCCACTCATCAGGAACTTTCCTCTTTTCTGCCACAATCCTGTCGGAAAAAAGAAACAAAAAAAGGTTGCCCGATTTTTCGGGCAACCTTCAATATAATTAGCATACAATGCCTTAATCAACATTGAGCGTAACACGTTTGAACGACGTTACGGTTAAATCCTTATCCTGTTTTTTAAGATATTGCTCAATCGTCAATTTAGAATCTTTTACAAATTCCTGTTGCAGGAGCGTATATTCCTTGTAAAATTTCTGGAGGGCGCCTTCCACTATTCTGTCGAGAATATTTTCCGGTTTACCGGCCTGAATCGCTTTATCGCGGGCAATTTCCTTTTCCGTATCAATGACCTTTTGGGGCACATCGGCCGGAATAATTGAAACGGGATTCATTGCTGCCACCTGCATGGCGACATCACGTTTTACCTGACGTTCCGCATCTTTGTTGAACGCAACGATTGTAGCCAGTTTGTTTCCCGGATGTATGTAAGAAATCGTAGAAGCGTCATTCACAAATTCGTAGAAGCCAAGTTCCATTTTTTCTCCCGTAACGCCTATGCGGTCGGTAATATGATTTTCGACCGTACGGCCATCCTCCAGCGTCAAGGCGAGAAGTTCCTCTTTCGATGCCGGTTTGTTTGCCATGGCGAGGTCGAGGAAACTTTGCGTCATTGCAATGAAATCCGCATTCTTTGCCACGAAATCGGTTTCGCATTTTACGGCTACGATTGCTGCGAAATCACCGTTTTCAGCTGCCAGCACACAACCTTCCGCCGCTTCGCGATCGGAACGTTTCGCCGCAACAGCCTGACCTTTTTTACGGATTATTTCCATTGCTTTCTCGAAGTCGCTGCCGGATTCCTCCAGCGCGTTCTTGCAATCCATCATACCTGCACCGCTTATTTTACGCAATTTTGTTATATCTGCTAATGTTACTGCCATAATCTAATTTTTTTGTTATTGTTGTTGATAATTTTTGCCGTATACATGTGCAATTATTCATAATAAACGGCATTTTGGATATGTTTATTCTTCGGAAAAATTTTCTGCGTCGATATCATCTTCTTTTACTTCTTCGGCAGGAGCTTCCTCTGATTTTTTGGCGCGAGTTTTCCGCTCGCGTCTGGGCGTCGTTTCGCCGGCATCGTCACTGTCATCTTTATTTGCGCGTTCCGCCTTACCTTCCTGTATACCTTCCTGAATCGCTTTGCTGAGTGCGCCCAAAATCAATTCTACGGATTTTGTAGCATCATCATTTGCCGGAATCACGAAATCGATATTTGTAGGGTCGGAATTTGTGTCAACCATACCGAATACGGGTATGCCCAGACGGTTTGCTTCGCGAACGGCAATATGTTCCTTCATCACGTCGACAACGAACAGTGCGGACGGAAGGCGGTTAAGGTCTGCAATCGAACCGAGGTTCTTTTCCAGCTTCGCACGTTGGCGTGTGATCTGCAATTTTTCCCTTTTCGACAGATTGTCAAACGTACCGTCGGTAGCCATTTTGTCGATAGTCGACATTTTCTTTACCGCCTTGCGGATTGTCGGGAAATTTGTCAGCATACCGCCCGGCCAGCGTTCAATAACATAAGGCATATTAACGGAAGTAGCCAAATCGGCTACAATTTGTTTCGCCTGTTTTTTAGTGGCGACGAACAGGATTTTACGTCCCGACTTGGCAAGATTTTTCATTGCCTCCGCCGCTTCATCTATTTTAGCAACTGTTTTATATAAATCAATGATATGAATACCATTGCGCTCCATGAATATGTAAGGAGCCATTGCAGGGTTCCATTTACTTTTTAAGTGCCCGAAATGAACACCTGCTTCCAATAATTGTTCAAAACTTACTCTTGACATTTTTTTGTTTTTTAATCGTTTACATTCTTTTTTGTTAAACACCAACTATCCGGTAGTTTACCGACATTTCAATCATGCAGAAAAAATCCGGATAATTTAGATACTAAACGCATTTTACTTGCAAGAAACTCACAAATATTAACGTTTACTGAACTGGAATCTCTTACGAGCTTTCGGTCTTCCCGGTTTTTTACGTTCCACCGCACGCGGATCGCGCGTCGTGAAACCTTCGGCCTTCAATGCGGGTTTGGATTCCGGATCGATTTTTATCAATGCACGGGTAATAGCCAAACGCGTTGCTTCGGACTGTCCTTTGAATCCGCCGCCGAACAGGTTGACTTTAATGTCATACTGTTCCGCCACATCCAATTTCTTCAAAGGTTGCTTTACAATATACTGAAGGATTGAAGAAGGGAAATAATTTTCTAAATCACGCTTGTTGATTGTGATTTTGCCACTGCCTTTTGTCACATAAACACGGGCTACCGCCGCTTTACGTCGTCCTATTGCATTTACAACTTCCATACTGATTATTTAAGTGAGTTTATATCTAACGATTTAGGCTGTTGCGCCTCATGTTTGTGCTCGCTGCCTCCGTACACGTACAGATTTTTGAGCAATTTAGCTCCCAGTTTGTTTTTAGGCAGCATGCCTTTCACTACTTTGCGGAACAGGCGGTCTTCGCCTTTCTCTTTCAACTGGGCAGGAGTAAACTCCTTTTGTCCACCGGGATAACCCGAAAATCTGAAATAAATACGGTCATCCCATTTTTTTCCCGTCAATACGGCTTTATCTGCATTGATAATAATTACATTATCACCACAATCAACGTGCGGAGTGAAGCTTGGTTTGTATTTCCCGCGTAAAAGTTTCGCTACTTTCGAACCCATACGTCCGACATGCTGGCCTGTAGCGTCAACTACAACCCACTCTTTGTCTACAGTTGCTTTGTTTGCAGAAATGGTCTTATAACTTAAAGTATCCACTGCTTAATCTTTTTTTAATTAGTTAATTAATAAATATTTATGCGTCCCACGAATGTCTTACACTACGGGCATGTTGATGTAAAACATAGCAAAACGGCTCGCAAAGGTACTGCTTTTGTCCGTAAAAACAAAAATATTTCGTCTTTTTGTTGAAAAAATGAATTTTCAAGTGGATACGGATTCTGCAAAACAGATTTTATGAAAGTAGATGGCATCATCATTTATTTTTCTTTTGCCTGTTTTCAGCCTCCATTTGTGTTATCCGGCGATGTAATTCTTTTATTTCTCTCTGCGAATCCAACAATTTATTGTAATACCCTGCAATCATCTGTTTCTTTTCTATCACTTCCTCTTTTAATTGCAGTTCGCGCAACTGCAGTCCTTCAATCATCCGTTCCTTAGTGCTTATTGCCTTCGTATGCTTTTTATTTAGAGTCGCAATATCCTTATCACATTCACGTTTCAGGTTCACATTCAGAATTTGCATTTCTCTTTCTTTCTTTTCCAGCACATTTATTCTCTCCCGCAAAAATTCATTTTCTTCGCGCAGTCTTTTTCGGCTTGATATCCAATCCCATATCTTTAAATTCATCATCTTCTTCCAATAATTATTATATTCATTTCATAAAAATACAAAAAATCTATTGTTTCCACCATCGGAAATCATCCTGCCGGATAATTTCCGTTAATCCGAAAGCCGTTTGTTTTCCTGTTTTTCCGTTTTCATTATATTGTGTGACAAATGTAATACCTTTTTTCAATATATCAAAATTTGCCGGAAAAAGGTATGCAATTCATCATCACATTAAAATATACAGTATATATGAGGGATGTCATTCATTGTTGAAAACTTTATTATGAAGACACGCAATTTATAATTAATTTTGCGACGATATGGAACCATTTATACACATACACGTACATACGCAGTATTCACTGCTCGACGGACAGGCGTCCATTGACGCCCTGATAGAGAAAGCGCAGCACGACGGAATGAAGGCGCTTGCTGTTACCGACCATGGAAACATGTTCGGCGTAAAGGAATTTTATAACAAAATCAAGAAGAAAAACAGCAAACATTCCGGGATAATAAAAGACTGCGAAAAGGAATTGCAGCAATTACTCGACAAGGCCAATCCCACGGAAGAGGACGATGAACGGATAAAAAAACTGTCGCACAAGATACGCGAAGAAAAAGAACTGCTCTTCAAGCCCATTATCGGCTGCGAGTGCTACTGCGCACGTAACGGACGCCACAGTAAAGCCGGGAAAGAAGACCTCAGCGGGTGGCATCTCATACTTCTTGCAAAAACACTGAAAGGTTACAAGAACCTGATAAAGATGGTCTCCTGTTCGTGGACGGAAGGATTTTACGGCCGCCCGCGAATCGACAAGAATCTTCTGGAGAAATATCACGAAGATATTATTGTCTGTTCCGCCTGTCTGGCTGGCGAAGTGCCGCGTCATATCCAGAACGGCGACATGCGAAAAGCGGAGGAGTCCGTTTTATGGTTCAAAAACCTTTTCGGCAATGATTATTACCTCGAATTACAGCGCCATGAAACACACGATCCGGAGGCCGCTCAGGATGTGTATCCCCGTCAGATTGAGGTGAATAAAGCGCTCATCGAGCTTGCGCGCAAACATAATATCAAACTTATGGCCTCTAACGACGTTCATTTTGTAAACGAAGAAGATGCGGCTGCGCACGAGATACTGCTTTGTCTCAGTACAAATAAAACCATTAACGATGCCAACCGTATGCGTTATACCCGTCAGGAATGGCTGAAAACAACTGCGGAAATGAACGCCCTGTTTTCCGACATACCGGAAGCTCTGAGGAACACCATTGAAATAGCGGACAAGATAGAGCTTTTCGACATAGATTCTCTTGCATTGATGCCATTCTTCGAAATCGACCCTTCGTTCGGAACGGAAGATGAATACAGGGCGAAATATAAGGCCAAAGATCTTATTGAAGAGTTCGGCGAGGAGAATTATCACCGTCTCGGAGGATATGAAAAAGTCATACGCATTAAGCTTGAAGCAGATTATCTGGCTCACCTTACGCGGGAAAAAGCGCATACTCGCTATGGAGATATCTTGACGGACGATGTGAGGGAACGTATTGAGTTTGAGCTTAATACAGTTAAAACCATGGGCTTTCCCGGATATTTCCTTATCGTACAGGATTTTATAGCGGCCGCCAGGAAGATGGGTGTGGCGGTAGGACCCGGCCGTGGTTCGGCAGCCGGTTCGGTGGTTGCATACTGTCTTGGAATAACGGATATTGACCCGATTAAATATGATTTGCTGTTTGAACGTTTCCTTAATCCCGACCGCATCTCAATGCCCGATATTGATATTGATTTCGACGATGACGGGCGCAGCGACGTTTTGAAGTGGGTGACGGACAAGTACGGTTCCGACCGCGTGGCGCACATCATAACGTATGGCACGATGGCGTCGAAAATGGCAATAAAAGATGTTGCCCGCGTACTGGATTTGCCGTTATCGGAATCAAACCGCTTGGCGAAACTCGTTCCCGACCGGATGCCCGATGCAGACGGTCAGTCGCTGAAATTGAATTTAACCAACTGCATGAAGTTCCTGCCGGAGTTCAAATCGGAACTGAACGGCGGCAATCCCCTGATAAAAAAGACACTGAATTTTGCCCGCCAGCTCGAAGGCACCGTGCGCAATACGGGCGTTCACGCTTGTGGCATCATTATCGGACGACAGGATATATCGGATATCGTGCCCGTTTCGACGGCAGATGATAAGGAAACCGGGGAAACGCTTCTTGTTACGCAGTATGAAGGTTCCGTTATCGAAGAAACCGGTCTTATAAAAATGGATTTCCTCGGGCTTAAAACGCTTTCGATAATAAAAGAGGCCATCGATAATATAAAACAGACTACCGGCGAGGAGATCGATATAGATCATATAGATATAGAAGACGAGAAAACGTACCGGCTATACTGCCAGGGGAAAACGACCGCGACGTTCCAGTTCGAATCTGCCGGCATGCAGAAATACCTGAAAGAATTGCAGCCTTCAAAATTTGAAGACCTCATCGCGATGAATGCGCTGTACCGTCCGGGGCCTATGGATTATATTCCGTTATTTATTGCGCGCAAGCACGGACGTTCGGAAATTCATTACGACATACCCGTTATGGAACGGTATCTTAAAGATACTTACGGTATTACTGTCTATCAGGAGCAGGTCATGCTTCTGTCGCGTTTGCTTGCCGGTTTTACCCGCGGCGAAAGCGACACCCTGCGTAAAGCAATGGGTAAGAAGCAGAAGGAAAAAATGGAAGAGATGAAGGAAAAATTTTTCTCCGGCGGCGAAGCAAACGGTCATAAGCGCAAGACGCTGGAGAAAATATGGGGTGACTGGGAAAAATTCGCCTCCTACGCATTTAATAAAAGTCATGCCACGTGTTATTCCTGGGTCGCCTATCAGACGGCTTACCTGAAAGCGCATTATCCGTCGGAATATATGGCGGCGGTGCTAAGCCGTAACTTGTCCAATATAAAGGAAATAACCAAGTCGATGGACGAATGTAAGGCAATGGGACTGCAGGTTCTCGGGCCGGACGTCAATGAATCGCACCGCAAGTTTGGTGTGAATAAAAAGGGCGACATCCGTTTCGGGCTTGTGGCGGTCAAAGGAGTAGGAGAGGGGGCTGTCCAAAATATAATTGAGGAACGCGAGAAAAACGGCCCTTACAGGGATATATACGATTTTATCGAGCGTGTAAACCTTACCGCATGTAATAAAAAAGTAATTGAAAGCCTTGCCCTGTCAGGCGCGTTCGATAACCTCGGAGTGAGAAGAGAACCTTTCGTCACGCCAAACGATAAAGGCGAGACATATACCGAAATCATATCACGCTACGGAACGAAGTATCAGCTTGATAAACAGATGTCAATGAATTCGCTTTTCGGAGGGGATGCCGCTGTTGACATTGCAAAACCGGAAGCGCCCAAATGCAACGAATGGAGCGTTCTGGAACGTTTGAATAAAGAGAAGGAACTGATTGGCATATATCTTTCCGCTCATCCCCTGGACGCATACCGTGTGATACTCACTTATATATGCAATACGGGAATGGCCGAAATCAATGACCGTGAAAATCTGAGAAATAAGGAATTACTGTTCGGCGGCATCGTTACGGCTTTTCGTGAGGGAAAGACTAAACTCGACAGACCCTACGGCATTCTTACGGTCGAGGATTTTACGGGAAGCGGCGATATTCCGCTGTTCGGCAATGATTACATCAATTACGGCAAATACGGCAAACCCGGCATGTACCTGTATATCCGCGCTACGGTAGAACCTCGCAGCGCGTATGTCAACACGCTTGACCTCAAGGTAAAAGCAATATCCCTCCTGCAGGACGAAAAGGACAAACTCATTCACCGGCTGAGTATCTCACTGCCCATTGATGAGCTGAATGATACCATGATTGAAGACCTTACGTCCCTTATTCAGTATGACAAGGGTAATTCATCCCTGTTTTTCAATGTTATTGACGAAAGCCGTCACGTGTCCCTTACACTTTTTTCTAAAAATAAATCTGTTGAAGTGACGCAAAAGCTTGTCGATGCACTGACTGATATGGAAAATATACGTTTCAGAATCAATTAATATATTACTAATCAATATAAACTAAATTAAAAATTATGGCATTAAAGGTAACTGATGAAAATTACAGCGAATTATTGAACGGGGACAAACCTGTTGTACTGGATTTCTGGGCAGAATGGTGTGGCCCCTGTCGAATAATCGCGTCAATCATTGACGAACTGGCTGCGGAATATGAAGGCTGTGTCGTTGTCGGTAAGGTAGATGTGGATGATAACAACGACATCGTTTCCAAATACGGCATACGCAATATTCCGACGATTTTGTTTTTTAAAGAAGGTGAACTTGTTGACAAACAGGTAGGAGCAGCCGGAAAAGAAGTTTTTGTTGAAAAAATAAACAAACTGTTTTAAAATCGCAAATCGCATTACAGAGTTTTTTTTCCTGTCGGAAAAAAAACTCTGTAATAATATTGGAGAATGCCTCAAAGTCGCGGGATGCATCATAAATTCCTGTCGCCGGCTTTGATATTCCTGTCACGGATAGTAATATTGCCGCCTTTCGTCGCAATGAATTACTCATTTTTTTATCAGCCAGTTTGCAAAAAACAAATCATAAACTTTATAAACGCCCATTTCTTCGTATATCATTTCTTTGTTTAACAGCGTATTAAGCGAACGATTTACCGAACTTGAAGTGCCCAGTTTATACTTCTCGATAAAATCCTTTGAAGAATATTGCTTAATGCCGTCTTCCTTTGCAATAGCCTTCAGTAATTGAAATTGATTGTTAATCAATAAATTACGGTAATTATAATAGATATACTCACGTTCGGTCAAAATATTTTCAAGCACTTCGTAAATTAATTCTTTGGTAATATTTTTCGAACGGGTTTCATACAGACGGTTAAATAAAAACTGTACATAAAACGTATAAACATCAAATTCTTTCAAAATATCTAAAACCAGCGTTCGTTCAACATTTTTGCCGTTTTTTTGAAATTTATTCACAATAAAATCCGCATAAACATCCATATTTAAGCGGTCGAGGTGCATTATTTCGCCGCTTTGATAGAATGGACGGCCATAATCGCTAAACATCGACAAAAGTAAATGCTTATTACTACCCGAAAAAATAAAACGAATGTTCGGATATTGTTGAACATAAGAGCGCAACAATGCTCCCGTCATTTCGTTAAAAACTAATTTTGCCCTGATGCCGGACAAAAAAACAGTAAGTTTTTTTAGAAAATTGCTCGAATGTTTTTGCTCGTCTTTAATTATCGCTTTGCCGAATTCTCTAATAAATTCGGCGGTATTGCTCGTAGCCATAATATCAAGGTACAACAACCGGTATTTATTTTCCTGTCCAAGCCGATAAAAAACGTTTTTGATCAGACCTGTTTTCCCAATTCTTCGCAGTGATAACAAAGTGATATTTCGCCTATCATCAATCGCCGACAGGATTTTTTGCGTTTCTTTTTCCCTGTCGCAAAAATATTCAGGCGAAATATACCTCGCTATTAAAATAGTGAAGAATCTCCGTCTGATGGTTTTCTATCATCCGGGAGACCTGTATAAATTCTTTGATATTCACCTGTTTTACTTTTTCTTTCCATCGCCGGAGGTCAGCCAGG